>NZ_JAGYFX010000032.1:0-59160 GCF_019946615.1 Pseudomonas sp. BF-R-01 | reverse complement strand
GGAGCGAGGGCATGCCGAGCCACAGCGAGGCACCGAACGAAAGGGGCAAGAGCCCTTGGTTACTTGGGGCTCTTCCAAGTGACTCGCCGTAAGGGCGAAACCAATAGCCGCCGTCACCGCAGAAATGGATATGCCCCCCGATCAAATCCCGCCCAGCTACCGCATTCACAACATCCGCTTTTTCTTGCGCCGAGCCCACTGCCGACTCACCCACCACCGCCAATACATCATCACCAAACAATACGCGAGCGCCCCCAACACCAGCCCCACCACAACCGACCCCAGCAAAAACGGCTGCCACAGCGTAGACAGCTCCCCGCTGATCCACTCCCAGGTCAACTCATCCGGCAGATGACGAGCCGGGACATCCATCAACCACGCCCCAGTCTGATACGTACAAAAGAACACCGCAGGCATGGTGATCGGATTAGTCAGCCAGACCAGACTGACCGCAATCGGCATATTGCCGCGTACGACAATGGCCAGAACCGCCGCCACCAGCATCTGCAACGGAATCGGCAGGAACGCCGCAAACAAACCCACCGCCATCGCCCGTGCGACCGAGTGACGGTTGAGGTGCCAGAGGTTCGGGTCATGCAACAGCGTGCCGAGAAAGCGTAAGGATTTGTGTTCCCTGATGCTGATCGGGTCTGGCATGTAACGTTTGAATAAGCGCCGGGGCATAGGGCTTCTCGGTCGGTTAAGGCGGCAAGTATGTCTGGATTCTATGAGCCGCCCATTCAGACTTTGTGACAATTAATAACGATGCACGTGCCGCGAGCCGGCTATGCCTAGGAGGGGACTCTCAAGGACGGGCGTATGCGCACAGGGATGATGGCGCTGGCGTTGGGTCTGCTGGCCCTGCGTTTTTTGCCGGTATTACCGCCGGTCTGGTTATGGCTGGTGTTACCCGTAACGGGTTTGATGGCGCTGCCATTTCGCACGTGCCCATTGGCGTTTTTTCTGTTCGGCATCAGTTGGGCCGGCGCAAATGCACAGTGGGCGCTGGATGATCGTTTGCCAGCGCATCTCGATGGCGAAACCCGTTGGGTCGAAGGGCGGGTGACCGGTTTGCCGCAGAACAATGACGGGGTTGTGCGCTTCGAACTGGCAGACGTCCGGTCGAGACAGGCCAAGGTGCCGCAACGGATGCGCCTGGCCTGGTATGACGGACCGCCGGTCAACAGTGGTGAACGCTGGCGGCTCGCGGTGAAGCTGAAACGTCCTGCCGGGCTGCTCAATCCTCATGCCTTCGATTACGACGCCTGGCTGCTGGCACAACGCATCGGCGCTACCGGAACGATCAAGGACGGTGAGCGGCTCAGGGAAGCCCGATGGGCCTGGCGCGACAGCATCCGCCAGCGTTTGCAAACCGTGGATGCCCAAGGGCGAACCGGCGCGTTGATTGCGCTGGTGCTGGGGGATGGCGCCGGGCTGAGTCGTGAGGATTGGCAGGTGCTGCAAGACACCGGCACCGTGCATTTGCTGGTGATTTCCGGACAGCACATCGGTTTGCTGGCGGGGGTGGTTTACCTGCTGATTGCCGGACTCGCTCGTTATGGGGTGTGGCCGCACCGCTTGCCGTGGCTGCCATGGGCCTGCGCACTGGCATTCGCCGCCGCCCTTGGTTACGGACTGCTGGCTGGGTTCGAAGTACCGGTGCGGCGGGCCTGCGTGATGATCGGCCTGGTGCTGTTGTGGCGCCTGCGATTTCGTCACCTCGGCGCCTGGTGGCCGCTGTTGCTGGCGCTCAACGCTGTTTTGTTGCTGGACCCGCTGGCGAGCCTGCAACCGGGTTTCTGGCTGTCCTTCGCCGCAGTGGCGGTGTTGATCTTCACCTTCGGCGGTCGCTTGGGGCCGTGGCGATGGTGGCAAACCTGGACCCGTGCCCAATGGCTGATCGCAATCGGCCTGGGCCCATTGCTGTTGGTGTTGGGATTGCCGATCAGTCTCAGCGGGCCGGTCGCCAATCTGCTGGCGGTGCCCTGGATCAGTTTGCTGGTATTGCCACCGGCCTTGATGGGAACCCTGTTGATGCCGCTGCCGTATGTGGGCGAGGGCTTGTTGTGGTTGGCGGGTGGGCTGATCGACTGGCTGTTCAAGGGCCTTGGGTTGATGGCCGGTCAATTGCCAGCGTGGGTGCCCACGGCGATTCCATTGTGGATATGGGCACTGGGCATGCTCGGCGCGTTTCTTCTGTTAATGCCTCGCGGTGTACCGCTGCGCCCGTTGGGTTGGCCGTTGTTGCTGTTGCTGGTTTTTCCACCACGGCCACTTTTGCCCGAGGGCATCGCCGAAGTCTGGCAACTGGATGTCGGCCAAGGGTTGGCGATTCTGGTGCGGACTCGCCATCACACGCTGCTGTATGACACCGGACCACGCTTCGGCGACTTCGATCTAGGCGAGCGAGTGGTTCTGCCAGCGATGCGCAAACTCGGCGTGAACGAGCTCGACCTGATGTTGATCAGCCATGCCGACGCCGATCACGCTGGTGGTGCGCGAGCGGTTGCCAATGGTTTGCCGATTAAGCAGGTGCTCAGCGGTGATCCCTTGGCGCTGCCCGCCGAATTGCACGCCGATGCCTGCGAGAGTGGCCAGCAATGGACCTGGGACGGCGTGAGGTTTCAGCTCTGGCAATGGCCTTCGGCCACGGACCGCAATCAAAAATCCTGCGTGCTGCAAATCGAAGCCAATGGCGAGCGATTATTGCTGACCGGAGACATCGACAGCGCCGCCGAGCGCGCCCTGCTCGACAGCCCGCTCGCAGTGCCCACCGATTGGTTGCAGGCGCCGCACCACGGTAGCCGCAGCTCGTCGTCGATGGCGTTGCTCACTGCGTTGCAACCCAAAGCCGTGCTGATCTCTCGCGGCAACGGCAATTCGTTCGGTCACCCGCACCCCACGGTCATGGCCCGTTATAAAAAACGCGGTATGGAAATCCATGACAGCGCCGAGCAGGGCGCCATCCGTCTGCACCTAGGACGCTTCCATCCGCCGTGGGCGATGCGTCAAGAACGGCGTTTCTGGCGTTCCACGCAATAACCGCGAGTTATGAAAGCCCGACCGGATGCGACATCACGGTCTTCGGTGCATCGACCCCCTATGTTAGAGTGGCGCACTTTTTCGAGGGGACTGTCACTGTGTGGGAATTGGTCAAATCCGGCGGCTGGATGATGCTGCCGATCATTCTGAGTTCCATCGCGGCCATGGCGATCGTCGCCGAGCGTCTCTGGACCCTGCGCGCCAGTCGTGTGACCCCGGAACACTTGCTCGGGCAAGTCTGGGTGTGGATCAAGGACAAGCAACTCAATAAAGAAAAACTCAAGGAATTGCGCGCCAATTCGCCATTGGGCGAGATTCTGGCGGCAGGCCTGGCCAACTCCAGACATGGTCGCGAGATCATGAAAGAGTGCATCGAAGAAGCCGCCGCGCGGGTGATTCATGAGCTCGAGCGCTACATCAATGCGCTGGGCACCATCGCCGCCATGGCGCCGTTGCTGGGTTTGCTCGGCACCGTGCTGGGCATGATCGATATTTTCAGCGCGTTCATGGGGACGGGCATGGGCACCAATGCCGCCGTGCTGGCCGGTGGTATTTCGAAGGCCTTGATCACCACGGCTGCTGGTCTGATGGTCGGTATCCCTGCGGTATTTTTCCACCGTTTCCTGCAACGCCGCATCGATGAGCTGGTGGTGGGCATGGAGCAGGAAGCGATCAAGCTGGTCGAGGTGGTACAGGGTGATCGTGACGTGGACCTGACCGAGGGCAAAAAAGCGTGAAATTCCGCCGCAAACCGCGGGAAACGGTCGACATCAACCTCGCGTCGCTGATCGACGTGGTGTTTATCCTGCTGCTGTTTTTCGTCGTGACCACTACCTTCACCCGTGAAACCCAGTTGCGCGTCGATCTGCCCGAAGCGGTCAGCGGTTCGCCTGCCGAAGACCAGCAGGTTAAACACCTGGACGTGGCCATCAGCGCCGAAGGCGTGTTCTCGGTGAACAATCAGGTCTTGCAGAAGAACGATCTGACCGCGCTCATGGACGCGTTGCAAAAAGAATCCAACGGTGACACCAACCTGCCGCTGTCGATCAGTGCGGACGGCAAGACCCAGCATCAATCGGTCATCACCGCCATGGACGCCGCCGGCAAACTCGGCTTCAGTCACCTGCGCATGACCACTGTCGAGGCGGCGCAGCCCGCGCCCTGATGGCCATGTCCGATCGCTTGCTCGCCGCGTGGTACCAGGGTCATCCGGCCCTGAAGCTGTTGCAGCCGCTGGAGTGGCTGTACCGGCGCGTGGTGATGAACAAGCGCAAACGCTTTCTGGCGGGTGAGGGCGAGATTTATCAGCCACCGGTGCCGCTGATCGTCGTCGGCAACATCACGGTGGGCGGCACCGGCAAGACGCCGCTGATTCTGTGGATGATCCAGCATTGTCAGCGCAGCGGTTTGCGGGTCGGCGTGGTCAGCCGTGGTTATGGCGCCAAACCGCCGCAACTGCCATGGCGTGTCGAGGCTGATCAAAGCGCCGACATCGCCGGCGACGAACCGCTGCTGATCGTCCAGCGTACCGGCGTTCCGTTGATGATCGACCCGGACCGCAGCAGTGCGGTCAAAGCGCTGCTGGCGAGCGAACCTCTGGACCTGATTCTCTCCGACGACGGCATGCAACATTACCGTTTGGCCCGCGACCTTGAGCTGGTGTTGATTGACGCCGCCCGAGGCCTGGGCAACCAGCGCTGCCTGCCTGCGGGACCGTTGCGCGAACCGGTCGAACGCCTGCAAAGCGTTGACGCGGTGCTGTTCAACGGCGCCACCGATGATCGCGACAACGGTTTTGCCTTCCAGCTGCAACCCACGGAACTGGTCAACCTGCACAGCGGCGAACGCCGTCCCCTTGACCACTTCCCAGCAGGCCAGGCGCTGCATGCCGTGGCCGGGATCGGCAATCCGCAGCGTTTCTTCACGACCCTCGAAACGCTACACTGGCAGCCAGTCCCGCATGCATTTGCCGACCACGCCGAGTACAGCGTGCAGGCCTTGAATTTCACACCGTCATTGCCGTTGGTGATGACCGAAAAGGACGCGGTGAAGTGCCGTGCCTTCGCCGCCGCCGATTGGTGGTACCTGGCGGTCGATGCTGCGCCATCGCCGGCCTTCGTGGCCTGGTTCGATACGCAGTTGATGCGCCTGTTGCCGGCTCGACTTTTGCCTTAAACCGTTTATATCCAGGGAATGCTCATGGACACCAAATTGCTCGACATCCTCGCTTGCCCGGTCTGCAAAGGCCCGCTCAAGCTCAGCGCCGACAAAACCGAGCTGATCAGCAAGGGCGCCGGCCTGGCGTACCCGATTCGCGACGGTATCCCGGTGATGCTCGAAACCGAAGCTCGCACGCTGACCACCGACGAGCGTCTGGATAAATGACCACAGCCTTTACCGTTGTCATTCCATCGCGTTACGCCTCGACCCGCCTGCCGGGCAAACCGCTGCTGCTGATCGCCGGCAAGCCGATGATCCAGCACGTCTGGGAACAAGCGTGCAAAAGCAGCGCCGAGCGTGTGGTGGTTGCCACTGACGATGCGCGCATTGTCGAGGCGTGCATCGCGTTTGGTGCCGACGTGGTGCTGACCCGCGAAGACCACAATTCCGGCACGGACCGTTTGGCCGAAGTCGCCGCAAAACTCGGTCTGGCGTCCGACGCGATTGTGGTCAACGTGCAGGGTGACGAACCGCTGATCCCGCCAAGCGTGATCGATCAGGTCGCGGCCAACCTCGCAGCCCACACCGAAGCGCGCATGGCCACGCTGGCCGAGCCGATCGAAGATGTCGAAACCCTGTTCAACCCCAACGTGGTCAAGGTGGTCAGCGACCTCAATGGCCTGGCGCTGACGTTCAGTCGCGCGACGTTGCCATGGGCTCGGGACGCGTTCGCGAAAACTCGCGACGTGTTGCCGGAAGGCGTGCCGTATCGCCGCCACATCGGCATCTATGCCTACCGCGCCGGTTTCCTGCATGACTTCGTCAGCTGGGGCCCGTGCTGGCTGGAAAACACCGAATCCCTGGAACAGCTGCGTGCGCTGTGGCACGGCGTGCGGATTCACGTCGCCGACGCGCTGATCGCACCGCCCACCGGCGTCGATACGGCTGAAGACCTCGAGCGCGTTCGTCGCCTGCTGGAGGCCTGATGCGGGTTTTGTTCGTTTGCCTGGGCAACATCTGCCGTTCACCCACGGCAGAAGGTGTGCTGCGGTACAAATTGCGCGAAGCGGGGCTGGCCGATCAAGTCGAAGTCGCCTCCGCCGGCACCGGTGACTGGCACGTCGGCAGGGCTCCGGACAAACGCAGCCAGGCCGCGGCCAAGCTGCGCGGTTACGACCTGTCGATGCAGCGCGCCCAGCAAGTGACCCGCGCCGATTTTTCCACGTACGACCTGATCCTGGCGATGGACAACAGCAACCTGAGTGACCTCATGGCGCTGCAACCTGCCAAGGGCAAGTCCAAGGCCGAATTGGACCTGTTTCTGCGCCGCTACCAGTCGCAAGTCGATGAAGTACCGGACCCTTACTACGATGGCAACCAGGGCTTTGAGCAGGTGCTCGACTTGATCGAAAGCGCTTGTGATCGACTGGTGATCGAATTGAAGGGCCGGTTATGAGTTTGCAGGTTCAGCCACAGGTTTCGCTCAAGCCTTACAACAGCTTTGGCGTGGACGTTCAGGCGCGCTTGTTTGCCGAGGCTCACAGCGATGCCGACGTGCGCGAGGCGCTGGCCTATGCGGTGGAGCATGACGTGCCGCTGCTGGTGATCGGTGGTGGCAGCAACCTGCTGCTGACCGCCGACATCCAGTCGCTGGTGCTGCGCATGGCCACCCGCGGGATTCGCATTTTGAGCGACGACGGCAACAAGGTCGTGATCGAAGCCGAGGCCGGCGAGCCTTGGCATCCGTTTGTGCAACACACCTTGGCGCAGGGGTTGTCGGGTCTGGAAAATCTCAGCCTGATCCCCGGCACCGTCGGCGCGGCACCGATGCAGAACATTGGCGCCTATGGCGTGGAGATCAAGGACGTGTTCGCCGGCCTGACCGCGCTGGACCGCCAGACTGGCGAGCTGCGCGACTTCACGCTGGCCGAATGTAACTTCGCTTACCGCGACAGCCTGTTCAAACAGGAACCGGGGCGTTGGTTGATCCTGCGGGTTCGTTTCGCCCTGGACCGTGCCGAGCACTTGCATCTGGAGTACGGCCCGGTGCGTCAGCGTCTGACCGAGCAAGGCATCGATCACCCGACCGCCACCGACGTCAGCCAGGCGATTTGCAGCATCCGCAACGAAAAGCTTCCGGACCCGGCGGTGCTCGGTAACGCCGGCAGCTTCTTCAAAAATCCCTTGGTACCGGCTGCACTGGTCGCTCGGCTCAAAGGCGAATACCCGGACCTGGTGGCTTACGCGCAACCCGACGGGCAGATGAAACTGGCTGCGGGCTGGCTGATCGAGCGGGCAGGGTGGAAAGGTTTTCGCGAGGCCGACGCGGGCGTGCATAAATTGCAGGCGCTGGTGCTGGTCAACTACGGGGCCGCGACTGGCCTGCAGTTGCTGAACCTGGCACAGCGCATCCAAAAGGACATTTCAGAACGCTTCCATGTCGATCTGGAAATGGAGCCCAATCAGTATTGAGGCTACGCTTTCAAGGCTGATCTCAAAGCCCTGCACATCTTCGATTGTGCAGGGCTTTTTTGTTAATGCTGGGTTAACTTAGCCCCCTAACGATGCAAGCATTTGCTCCATCAAGGGCCCGATGCAGACATCTTCGTCCGCATAAGAGAGCCTCATTAGCCTGAGTCGATCTGCGTGATGCCAACCGCTAATCCCCCAGCGGCAGATTGCTCGACCCCATAACCCATACCACTATGCGGGCGTGCCCATGATTACCCTGAAACTCAATGGTCAAGACCATCAACTCGATGTCACCGAGGACATGCCGCTGCTCTGGGCCATCCGCGACGTGGCCGGTTACAACGGCACCAAGTTCGGCTGCGGCATGGGCCTGTGCGGCGCCTGCACCATTCACATCGAAGGCGCCCCGGCACGCAGTTGCATCACGCCGATCGGCTCGGTAGTCGGCCAGAACGTCAGCACCATCGACAACCTGCACGCCGATCCGGTCGGGCAAATCGTGCAGCAAGCCTGGCTCGACACCGCCGTCGCCCAGTGCGGTTACTGCCAGGGCGGGCAGATCATGTCCGCCACCGCACTGCTCAAGACCAACCCGAACCCGAGCGACGAACAGATCGAAGAGGCGATGGTTGGCAATATTTGCCGTTGCGGCACCTACAACCGCATCAAGACCGCCATCCGCCAGGCATCCACTCACCTGAAGGAAGCCAAGGCATGAGCCAGTTCCCGAATGATTTCGCCCTGAGTAACCTCAGTCGTCGCGGTTTCCTCAAAGGCGTCGGTGCCACCAGTGCGCTGGTGGTCGCCGCGAGTTGGGGCTGGCAGGACGCGTTCGCAGCCGAGAAGGAAAAGAAATTCGGCGCCGACGGCATGCCCAACGGCTGGATCGATGATCCGAAGGTGTACGTCAGCATCGCTGCGGATGGCACCGTGACCGTGGTTTGCAACCGTTCAGAAATGGGCCAGGGCGTACGCACCAGCCTGACCATGGTCGTGGCCGATGAACTTGAAGCCGACTGGGCGCTGGTGAAAGTGCAGCAGGCGCCGGGCGATGAAGTGCGCTTCGGCAACCAGGACACCGACGGTTCGCGCAGCATGCGCCACTGGTACGAGCCGATGCGCCGCTGCGGTGCAGCCGCGCGGACCATGCTCGAACAGGC
Organism: Pseudomonas sp. BF-R-01; assembly: GCF_019946615.1. Classification (NCBI taxonomy): domain Bacteria; kingdom Pseudomonadati; phylum Pseudomonadota; class Gammaproteobacteria; order Pseudomonadales; family Pseudomonadaceae; genus Pseudomonas; species Pseudomonas sp. BF-R-01. Next base: position 50,326 of record NZ_JAGYFX010000032.1, on the reverse strand, counting down.
GGCCGCCGAACAGTGGAAAGTCCCGGTCGGCGAGTGCCACGCGCAATTGCACAAAGTCATCCATAAACCGAGCGGTCGTGAACTGGGTTACGGCGCGCTCGCCGTCGCTGCCGGTGCGCTGGCGGTGCCGGCGCGTGACAGCCTGCGGCTCAAGGATCCGTCAGAATTCCGCTACATCGGCAAGGAAGGCACCAAGGCCATCGACGGTGCTGACATCGTCAACGGTCGCGCGATCTACGGTGCCGACGTGCATATCGACGGCATGCTGTACGCCGCAATTGCACGTCCGGCGGTGTATGGCGGCAAGGTCAAATCCGTGGATGACAGCGCGGCGCTGAAAGTCCCCGGGGTGGTCAAAGTCATCCAGATCGAAGGCCGTCCGCTGCCCTCGGAATTTCAGCCGTTGGGCGGCGTGGCGGTGGTGGCCAGCAATACGTGGGCGGCGATCAAGGGCCGCGATGCACTGAAAATCGAATGGGACGACGGCCCCAACGCCAGTTACGACTCGATCGCCTACCGCAAGGAAATTGAAGCGGCGTCGCTCAAACCCGGCAAAGTGGTGCGCAATACCGGCAACATCGACCAGGCCATGAGCGGCGCCGACAGCACCCTCGAAGCCTCTTACTATCTGCCGCACCTGACGCAAGCGCCGATGGAACCGATGGTCGCCATCGCCCGTTTCAAGGATGGCGTGTGCGAAGCCTGGGCGCCAAGCCAGGCGCCGCAGGTCACCCGTGAACGAATCGGCGAACGCCTGGGCATTCCGTTCGATAACGTCACCTTCCACGTCACCCTGCTCGGCGGCGGTTTCGGCCGCAAGTCCAAGCCGGACTTCATCATCGAAGCGGCGATCCTCGCCAAGGAATTCCCCGGTAAGGCGGTGCGGGTGCAATGGACTCGTGAAGACGACATCCACTGTTCGTATTTCCACACCGTCTCGGCGGAATACCTGAAGGCCAGCCTGAACAAGGACGGCCTGCCGTCGGGTTGGTTGCACCGCACGGTCGCGCCGAGTATCACCGCGCTGTTCGCGCCGGGCATGAACCATGAGGCCGCTTTCGAGCTGGGCATGGGCTTCACCAACATGGCTTACGCGATCCCCAACGTGCGCCTGGAGAACCCGGAAGCGGCGATTCATACGCGGGTCGGCTGGTATCGCTCGGTGTCGAACATTCCTCACGGCTTCGCGATCCAGTGCTTTGTCGATGAGTTGGCGCACAAGGCCAAACAGGATCCGCTCAAGTACCAGATCAAATTGCTCGGTCCGGACCGTCAGATCGATCCGCGTACGTTGAGTGAAGAGTGGAACTACGGCGAGTCGCCCGAACGCTATCCGATCGACACCGGGCGCATGCGCACCGTCCTTGAAACCGCCGCGAAAGCTGCGGGTTGGGGCCGAGAGTTGCCGAAGGGCCGAGGCCTGGGACTGGCGGTGCATTACAGCTTCGTCACTTACGTGGCGGCGGTGATCGAGGTCGAAGTCAAAGATGACGGCACGTTGATCGTGCACAAGGCCGATATAGCGGTGGATTGCGGTCCGCAGATCAACCCGGAACGAATTCGCTCGCAGTTCGAAGGCGCTTGCGTGATGGGGCTGGGCAACGCGGTGTTGGGCGAGATCAGTTTCAAGGACGGCAAGGTCCAGCAAGACAACTTCCACATGTACGAAGTGGCGCGCATGTCCCTGGCGCCGAAGGAAGTCGCCGTGCATCTGGTTACGCCACCGGGCGTGGTGCCGTTGGGCGGTGTCGGTGAACCTGGCGTGCCGCCGATTGCGCCGGCGCTGTGCAATGCGATTTTCGCCGCCACCGGCAAACGCATCCGCAACTTGCCGGTTCGTTATCAATTGCAAGGTTGGCAGAAGGCCGAGGCTTGATGGACAGCGTGGATCTGAATGTCCTGCGCAGCGTGCTGGAATGGCGCCGCGCCGGTCAGCGAGTGGTGTTGTACAGCGTGGTCCAGACCTGGGGCACCGCGCCCCGGGCGCCGGGCGCGATGTTGGCCTTGCGCGAAGACGGGGTGGTGATCGGTTCGGTGTCCGGTGGTTGTGTCGAGGATGACTTGATCGCCCGGCTGCACGATGGCCGGATTCCGGCTGATGGGCCGCCGGTGCAGTTGATCACTTACGGCGTTACTCGCGAGGAGGCCGCACGGTTTGGTTTGCCGTGTGGCGGCACGTTGCGCCTGACCGAGGAACGAGTCGGCGACCCGGCTTGGGTTGCCGGGTTGCTGGCGAGTTGCGAGGCCCATGAAATCACGGCGCGCTCGCTGGATATCGCGAGCGGTGAAGTGACGTTGCAGCCGGCGACCAAGAACGATGCGCTGAGTTTTGACGGCACCACGCTGCGCGCCATTTACGGTCCGCGTTGGCGGTTGTTGCTGATCGGCGCGGGGCAATTGTCCCGTTATGTTGCCGAGATGGCACGGCTGCTGGATTTCGAAGTGCTGATCTGCGATCCACGCACCGAGTTCGTCTACGGCTGGGAAGAACAGCACGGGCGCTTCGTATCCGGAATGCCGGACGAAGCGGTGCTGAACATCCAGACCGACGAACGCACGGCCATCGTCGCGCTGACTCACGATCCGCGCCTGGATGACATGGCGTTGCTGACGGCGCTCGATTCCAGGGCGTTTTATGTCGGTGCGCTGGGTTCGCGGGTCAACAGCCTGAAGCGCCGGGAAAACCTCGCTCAGCTAGGCTTGTCCCAAGAGGCCATCGAGCGCTTGCACGGCCCGATCGGTCTGCACATCGGCAGCCATTCCCCGGCGGAAATCGCCTTGTCGCTGCTGGCGGAAATTGTCGCGATCAAGAACGGCGTCGAGCTGAAACAGAAGAAGCCGTTGCAGGAGGAGGCATGAGCGGGCCAATCGGCGTCATCGTGTTGGCGGCGGGGCAGGGCACTCGGTTTCGACAGGTGGCGGGGGCCGACAGGGACAAGTTGTTGGCGGACTGTACGGGGCGCGATGGCGGCGTTCGTTCGGTGATCGAGCAGGTGCTGGTGAGTTTGCCGGCCACGCTGGCGAAACGCGTGCTGGTGACGACCGAAGATCGCCCGCAAGTGGCTCGTATGGCTCAGGCGTATGGTTTCGAGATTGTGCTGGTGGAATCCTCCGGCATGGGCGACAGCATTGCGGCGGGGGTGGCAGCGTGTCCGCAGCTCGGTGGCTGGTTGATTGTGTTGGGGGATATGCCGTTCATTCTGCCGTCGACGGTTGAACAGGTGTTGGCGGGGTTTTCTGATGATGGGATCAGTGTTCCGGTGATGAATGGCGAATATGGCCATCCGGTTGGTTTCGGGCGAACGTTTGGACCGGGGTTGATGGCGTTGTCGGGGGATCGCGGGGCCAAGCCGTTGTTTGCGTCGGCTCGGGTGGTTGAGGTGGCGGTGGAGGATGCCGGGGTGTTGTGGGATGTGGATGTGCCTGAGGCGTTGGTTTTCGCCTGATCCTCCGCCTTCGCGGGCAAGCCTCGCTCCTACAGGTTTTCCGCCGATCACTGTAGGAGCGAGGCTTGCCCGCGAAGAACGATAACGCGGTCTAACTGTGGAACCGCCGGCATAAAAAAAGCCCCGCCTGGGTTACCAGGCGGGGCTTTTTAGTGGCCGATGGAATCAGACGAGAGGTTTAGGCTCGTGCTCTTTTTCCTGGGCTTGCTCGTGTTGCTCTACCGCTTCCTGAACGGAGCGTGGAGCTTCGTCGATCACGGAGTCAGCGGGCTCGGCAGCCACTTCAGCAGCCGGGGCAGGAGCAGCCTCGACGACTTCAGCAACAACCGGTGCCACTTCGACAGCGACCGGAGCAGCAGCGGCAGCCAGTTCGGCTTCCTTCTGCAGGCGCTCTTCTTCACGCTTGCGACGACGCACTTCACGCGGGTCGTTAGGTGCGCGGCCACTTGGTGTCAGGGCGCTGGCCGGGGCAGCTTCAACCACTGGTGCAGCCACTTCGGCGACAACAGGGGCTTCAACGACCGGAGCATGCTCTGGTTCGGCAGCCACAACAACAGGCTCGACAACCGCAACTTCAGCGACTGGTGCTGGCGTTTCGACCGCTACCGGCTCGGCAACCCAGTTGAAAGCGGTTTGCTCTTCGCGAACTTCACGAACGGTTTCGGTCACGGTTTCAGCGACGGTTTCAACAACCGGCTCTGCAACCACGGCAGGCGTTTCAGCAACGACGGCAGGCTCGGCGGCAGCTTCGACTTCAGGCTGTGCTTCACGAACCGGAGCTACTTCGACTTCCGGAGCAGCAGTTACTTCTACAGGCGTGGTCGCTTCAACGACTGGCGCTTCGACTGGAGCAGTTTCCAGTGTGGCGGCAGTGGCGCGTTCGGCTTGCTCGTTGGCCTGTGCTTCGGCCGGAGCGCTGATCACGGTGCTGGCAACGGCTGCGGTAACAGCCAGGCCTGCGGCCAGATCGGCAGCGCTTGGTGCTTCGGCGCCTTCGTTACCTTCGGCGGACTCGGATTCTTCCGAACCTTCGATCACGTTGCCGTTGGCATCGCGTTGACGCTCGCGACGGTTGCTGCGACGACGCTGGCCACGGGAGCGGCGGCGTGGACGATCGCCTTCGGCGCCTTCCTGACCGTCTTCCTGCAGTTGCTCTTCGTTGCCAGTCAGCTCTTCTTCAGCAACGGCGGCAGCGGCTTGCTCGGCGCGTGGTTGACGCTCTTCACGCGGTGGACGTGGCGCACGCTCTTCGCGTGGCTGACGAGCTGGACGCTCTTCAGCAGTAGCGGTAGCGGCAGCAGCCGGAGCGGCGGCGTCCAGTGGTTCACGCAGTTCACGAACACGTTCTTCACGCTCGCCACGTGGCTTGCGATCTTCACGAGGCGCGCGCGGTGCACGTTCTTCGCGAGGGGCGCGTGGTGCGCGCTCTTCACGTGGAGCGCGTTCTTCGCGAGCGACTGCCGGGGTTTCTTCACGGGCTTCGCGTGGCTCACGTGGTGCGCGTTCTTCACGCGGTGCACGTTCCTCGCGAGGCTTACGCTCTTCATCGCGGCGACCGTTACGGTTGCGGCTCTGCTGACGGCCGTTGCGACGCTCTTCGTTGCGGGCCGGGCGCTCGGTGGTCGCTGGTTTTTCAACCACAACCGGAGCAGCAGGCTCTTCTTTGGTAGCGAACAGGCTGACCAGCGACTTCACCAGGCCTTTGAACAGGCTTGGCTCTGGCGCGGCGGCCGGTGCAGCAACCGGTGCGGCGACGACTTCGGTCGGAACCGGAGCGTTGGCGCGGGCCGGCGCAGTCTTGACCGCGGCTTCCTGGCGAACCAGGGTGCGGGTCGCAGCGGCTGGCTGGACTTCTTCGACTTCGGCAGCGGCAGCAGCGATTTCGTAGCTGGACTGGTTGATGCTGGCTTCCGGGCTGTCATCACGCAGGCGCTGAACTTCGAAGTGCGGCGTTTCGAGGTGATCGTTCGGCAGAATGACGATGCGGGCACGGGTGCGCAGTTCGATCTTGGTGATCGAGTTGCGTTTTTCGTTAAGCAGGAAGGCTGCGACCGGAATTGGCACTTGTGCGCGAACTTCGGCGGTGCGGTCTTTCAGGGCTTCTTCTTCGATCAGGCGCAGGATCGCCAGCGACAGCGATTCAACATCACGGATGATGCCGGTGCCGTTGCAACGCGGGCAAACGATGCCGCTGCTTTCGCCGAGCGATGGACGCAGACGCTGACGGGACATTTCCAGCAGGCCGAAGCGCGAGATGCGGCCAACTTGCACGCGAGCGCGGTCGGCTTCCAGGCATTCGCGGACTTTCTCTTCCACGGCGCGCTGGTTCTTGGCAGGGGTCATGTCGATGAAGTCGATGACGATCAGGCCGCCGATGTCGCGCAGGCGCAACTGACGGGCGATTTCTTCGGCGGCTTCAAGGTTGGTCTGCAGGGCGGTTTCTTCGATGTCGCTGCCTTTGGTGGCGCGCGCCGAGTTGATGTCGATGGACACCAGGGCCTCGGTTGGATCGATAACGATGGAGCCACCGGAAGGCAGTTCGACGACGCGCTGGAAAGCGGTCTCGATCTGGCTTTCGATCTGGAAGCGGTTGAACAGCGGAACGCTGTCTTCGTACAGCTTGATCTTGCTGGCGTACTGCGGCATCACCTGGCGGATGAAGGTCAGGGCTTCGTCCTGGGCTTCAACGCTGTCGATCAGCACTTCGCCGATGTCCTGGCGCAGGTAATCGCGGATGGCGCGGATGATCACGTTGCTTTCCTGGTAGATCAGGAACGGCGCGGAGCGATCCAGCGAGGCTTCTTTGATGGCGGTCCAGAGTTGCAGCAGGTAATCAAGGTCCCACTGCATTTCTTCGCTGCTGCGGCCCAGGCCGGCAGTGCGCACGATCAGACCCATGTCGGCCGGTGCAACCAGGCCGTTCAGGGCTTCACGCAGTTCGTTGCGCTCTTCACCTTCGATGCGACGGGAGATACCGCCGGCACGCGGGTTGTTCGGCATCAGAACCAGGTAACGACCGGCCAGGCTGATGAAGGTGGTCAGGGCTGCGCCCTTGTTGCCACGTTCTTCTTTTTCGACCTGAACGATGACTTCCTGGCCTTCGCTCAGGACGTCTTTGATGTTGACGCGGCCTTCAGGGGCTTTCTTGAAGTATTCGCGGGAGATTTCTTTGAGGGGCAGGAAGCCGTGGCGCTCGGAGCCGAAATCGACAAAGGCAGCCTCAAGGCTTGGTTCGATGCGAGTAATCCGGCCTTTATAGATGTTGGCCTTCTTCTGCTCGCGTGCACCGGATTCGATGTCCAGGTCGTAGAGGCGTTGGCCATCTACCAGTGCAACACGCAACTCTTCGGGTTGAGTTGCGTTAATCAGCATTCTTTTCATGTAGTACCGTCGGTTTCCGGGCTGCCGGAAACGGCGTTCGGCACACACGACTTCTCATGGTCGGTGTCAGGTGCGTCGGGAGTGGTTGGCCATTCCCGTGTCTAGCGAAGTCCGGCCAATGTGGGCCTTCGTCGCGACGTACGCGTCCTGCTTGCTGTGGCTACTTAAGCACTCAGTCAGGAGGAGGAATCAACCGGCGGCTGTGGACGAGATGAAGCGTCTTGATAAAGCCTATTGCTACACAGTCCAGCGGTTGTGCATCTCCACCCTACACGTATCCCTGATAATTCGGGTGCTGCCGCGCGCAGAATCCGCAGCGGGTTGGCATTTACCGTGAGCTCCGAAAGGGGAGGTCACGCATCATGGCTAATTTAGGCGTTGTTTCCGAAGCATTCGCTCGGGGTCATTCGCAGCTGACTGCACTTTGTGAACTGGCCGTGAATATGGGCTCGCGTAGCGAGTGAAAACTCTGCTTTGCGGCGTGATTCAGGCCTCATGTCACCTGCGCTCGTTACACCTGCAAACTCCACCGTTACGTAGCGAAAGCGCCGTAGGACGGCCTCGCGTCCTGGTGAATTGCATTGGTCAGGGCCGGTTTTTGACCGTTTGTCCGCTGTCCAGGCCGCTTTTGGCGGCGTTCGCGACTATAGCAGTAATGATTAAGTGCTTCAATTCCATAAAAAATTGATATCATCCGCGCCATGACGACTACTGCCCCCTCGACCCCAGGCGTACAACTGCTTGAGGTCTCGCCGGAATATGCCGGCCAACGTATTGATAACTTCCTTCTCGCTCGGCTCAAAGGCGTGCCCAAGACCTTGATTTACCGCATTTTGCGTAAAGGCGAAGTGCGAGTGAACAAAGGCCGGATCAAGCCCGAATACAAGCTGCAGGCGGGCGATATCGTGCGCGTGCCGCCGGTTCGCGTGCCTGAGCGCGACGAACCCGTGCCGCTGGCCCAGGGCCTGCTGCAGCGACTTGAAGCCTCGATTGTCTACGAAGACAAAGCGCTGATCGTGATCAACAAGCCTTGCGGCATTGCGGTTCACGGCGGCAGCGGCCTGACTTACGGCGTGATCGAAGCCTTTCGTCAGTTGCGTCCGGATTGCAAGGAGCTCGAGCTGGTTCACCGCCTGGACCGTGACACTTCCGGTCTGCTGATGATCGCCAAGAAACGCAGCATGCTGCGTCACTTGCACACGGCCTTGCGCGGTGATGGCGTGGACAAGCGCTACATGGCGCTGGTTCGCGGCAACTGGGCGGCATCGATCAAGCAGGTCCGTGCGTCGCTGGGCAAGAGCAATCTGCGTTCCGGCGAGCGGATGGTCGAGGTCGACGAGGAGGAGGGCAAGGAATCGGTGACCGTGTTCAAGGTGCTGCGTCGATTCGGCGACTTTGCCACCTTGATCGAGGCCAAGCCGATCACTGGCCGGACTCACCAGATCCGTGTTCACACTTTGCACGCCGGGCATTGCATTGCTGGCGACACCAAGTACGGCGATGACGATTTCAGCAAGGAAATCCGCGATCTGGGCGGCAAACGCCTGTTCCTGCATGCGTACATGCTGACCGTGCCGCTGCCGGATGGCGGCGAACTGAAGTTGCAGGCGCCTGTCGACGAGATGTGGGCCAAGACTGTGGAGCGCCTGAGTGCACCCCTCTGATTACAAACTGCTGATTTTCGATTGGGACGGCACGCTGGCTGATTCCATTGGTCGGATTGTCGAAGCAATGCACGTTGCGTCCGAGCGTTCCGGTTTTCAGTTGCGCGATGACTTTGCTGTCAAAGGCATCATCGGCCTGGGCCTGCCGGAAGCGATTCGCACGCTGTACCCCGAGATCAGCGATACCGAACTGGTGGCGTTTCGCGAGCATTATGCGGACCACTACATCGCCTCTGAAGCCGTGCCTTCGCCGTTGTTCGAAGGGGTCGTCGAGTCGATGGAGGCGTTCCGCGCCGAGGGTTATCATTTAGCGGTTGCCACCGGCAAGGCGCGTCGCGGACTGGATCGGGTGCTGAAGTCGCACGGCTGGGAAGATTATTTCGACATCACCCGTGCCGCCGACGAAACCGCCAGCAAACCCCATCCACTGATGCTTGAGCAGATCCTCGCCCATTGCGAAGTTCGTCCGGAGCAAGCGTTGATGGTCGGCGATTCGTCATTCGACCTGCAGATGGCGCGCAACGCCGGCATGGATTCGGTGGCGGTCAGCTACGGCGCGCAATCGATTGAAGCGCTGAAATTGTTCGAACCGGCGCTGGCCATTGATCGTTTTTCAGAATTGCATGCCTGGCTGAGTCAGCGGGCTTAATACGTTTTTGCCGGGGTAGATGGTCATGACCGACGAATGGAAGGCGCCCGCCAAGCCGAGCGCAGAGAGCGGTGACGAGAAAAGCTGGAAGCTGCTGGAAAAGACCCTGCTCGCCAGCGTGCAGGAGCAGCGTCGGTCGCGTCGCTGGGGGATTTTCTTCAAGTTGCTGACCTTTGTGTACCTGCTTGGCGCACTGGTGCTGTTTACGCCGTTGATGGACATGGAGAAAGCCGCCACTCGCAGCGCCAATTACACTGCGCTGATCGAAGTGACGGGCATGATCGCCGACAAGGAGCCCGCCAGCGCTGACAACATCGTCGGCAGCCTGCGTGCCGCCTTCGAAGATAAGAAGGTCAAAGGCGTCATCCTGCGCATCAACAGTCCGGGCGGCAGTCCGGTGCAGTCCGGCTACGTGTATGACGAGATTCGCCGGTTGCGCGGCCTGAACCCGGACACCAAGGTTTACGCGGTAATCTCCGATCTGGGGGCTTCCGGTGCTTATTACATCGCCAGTGCGGCGGATCAGATCTATGCCGACAAGGCGAGCCTGGTGGGTTCCATTGGCGTGACGGCGGCCGGTTACGGGTTTGTCGGCACCATGGAGAAGCTGGGTGTCGAGCGTCGGACCTATACGTCGGGCGAGCACAAGTCGTTCCTCGATCCGTTCCAGCCGCAGAAGCCTGAGGAAACCCGGTTCTGGCAGGGCGTACTCGATACGACGCACCAGCAGTTCATCAACAGCGTCAAGACGGGTCGTGGCGACCGACTCAAGGACAAAGAGCATCCGGAGTTGTTCTCCGGGTTGGTCTGGTCCGGTGAGCAGGCGCTGCCGCTGGGGTTGATCGATGGTCTGGGTAATGCCAGTTCGGTAGCGCGAGATGTGATTGGCGAGAAAGAGCTGGTGGACTTCACCGTTCAGGAATCGCCGTTCGATCGCTTCTCGAAGAAACTGGGTGCCAGCGTGGCTGAGCAGTTGGCGATGTGGATGGGCTTCCAGGGTCCATCGCTGCGCTGATCTTCCGGCTACATAAAAAAACCGGCCCAAGTGGCCGGTTTTTTGTTGGCGCTCGCATCCTGTAGGAGCCGGCTTGCCGGCGATGGCAGCGTTCCTGATACACCGCGCCGTTCGCATCGCCAGCAAGCTGGCTCCTACAGGATTTTGTTGTGGTGCGGATTGGGACGTTCCCTTGTAGGAGCCGGCTTGCCGGCGATGGCGCCCTCAAGATCGGTGAAGGACTCGGCAACCGTCAGGGGATTTGCACCCCTTCAGCCAGCAGCATGTCGATCAGACGAATCAGCGGAAGGCCGATCAGGCTGGTGGCGTCAGGGCCTTCGGTGCGTTGAAACAGGCTCACCCCCAAACCTTCGGCCTTGAAGCTGCCAGCGCAATCGTAGGGCTGTTCGGCGCGCAGGTAGCGTTCGATGCGTGCGGTGTCGAGTGTGCGCATGTGCACGGTGAACGGCACGCAGTCGACCTGGCAGTGTCCCGCCTGGCTATTGAGCAGGGCCAGGCCGGTCAGAAAGGTTACGCTGGCGCCGCTTGAGGCCAGCAACTGCTCGCGAGCCTTTTCGAAGGTGTGGGGTTTGCCGATAATGCGCTCGCCGAGCACTGCAACCTGGTCAGAGCCGATAATCAGATGGGCGGGGTGGTTTCCGGCAAGAGCCCGGGCTTTTTCTTCGGCGAGGCGCTTTACCAGTTCGACGGCTGCTTCATTCGGCCGATGACTTTCGTCGATGTCCGGCGAGCTGCAGGTGAACGGCAGCTGCAAGCGGGCCAGCAATTCCCGGCGATACACTGAGCTTGAAGCGAGTAATAAAGGCAGCATGCGCATCTCCAGAAGACAGGCGCGAATTCTAGCGAGGCTTCCAGGTGACGGACAGGGCTGAATTTCCTTTGACATGGCTGGGTGCATCCCTATAATGCTGCGCCTATGTTGAATGACCCGATTCCACCTCACGTTGACCCGCGCAAATTGGCTGACCGTGGCACCACCCTTCAAGGTGAACTGCTGCTGGCCGATTTGGAGAGACTCTGCGACCCGCTTTCCGACAATGTCGGTACGGTGCAGGCTAAATTCGTTTTTGAACGAGATGAACGTAAGTCTGTGGTAATCCACAGCTTTATCGACACCGAAGTCAAAATGGTTTGCCAGCGTTGTCTTGAGCTGGTCACCCTGCCGATCCACAGCGAATGCAGTTATGCTGTGGTGAAGGAGGGTGCGAATACCCAGTCGTTGCCGAAAGGTTATGACGTGCTGGAACTGGGCGAAGATCCTTTGGATCTGCAGTCACTGATCGAGGAGGAGCTTCTGCTCGCCTTGCCCATTGTGCCTGCTCATCATCCGGAAGAATGCCAGCAGCCGGCGGGTCTCGATGAGCCCGAACCGAGCGAGGACGAGGTAACGCGGTCCAACCCGTTCAGTGTATTGGCGCAGTTAAAGCGTGACCCAAACGTTTAGGAGTTAATCAATTATGGCTGTTCAGCAGAACAAAAAATCCCGCTCCGCCCGTGACATGCGTCGTTCGCACGACGCTCTCGAGGCTAGCACCCTGTCTGTAGAAAAAACCACCGGTGAAGTTCACCTGCGTCACCACGTATCGCCAGAAGGCGTATACCGTGGCCGTAAAGTGATCGACAAGGGCGCTGACGAGTAATCACTTGTCCGCTCAAGTCATCGCGATTGACGCAATGGGCGGGGACTTCGGTCCCCGCAGCATTGTTCAGGCCAGCCTTGCTTGTCTGATTGCTACACCCTCGCTGCACCTGACCCTTGTCGGTCAACCCTCCCTTCTTGAAGAATTGATCGCTGGCCAATCGGCTGTGGATCGCTCGCGCCTGTCGATTACCCCGGCATCCGAAGTGATCACCATGGACGAAAAACCTGCCCAGGCCTTGCGTGGCAAGCCGGATTCGTCGATGCGCGTGGCGCTCGAGTTGTTGCGTGATGGCAAGGTTCAGGCCTGCGTCAGCGCCGGCAATACCGGCGCGCTGATGGCCTTGTCACGGTTCGTGCTCAAGACCTTGCCGGGCATTGATCGGCCGGCCATGGTCGCGGCGATTCCGACGCAGAAGGGTTACTGTCAGTTGCTCGACCTGGGCGCCAACGTCGATTGCAGCGCCGAGCATTTGCTGCAGTTTGCGGTGATGGGCTCGGTCGCGGCGCAAACCCTGGGCATCGTTCGTCCACGGGTTGCATTGCTGAACATCGGCACCGAAGACATCAAGGGCAATCAGCAGGTCAAGCTGGCGGCAACCTTGTTGCAGAGTGCTCGCGGCATCAACTACATCGGTTTTGTCGAGGGTGACGGTTTGTACCGTGGCGAGGCGGATGTGGTGGTGTGCGACGGTTTTGTCGGCAATATTTTGCTCAAGTCCAGTGAAGGTCTGGCGACCATGATTGCCGGGCGAATTGAAGCGCTTTTCAAAAAAAACCTCGCATCGAAAATGGTGGGCGCCCTGGCGCTGCCGCTGATGAAGCGTCTTCAGGCTGATCTGGCGCCTGCTCGGCATAACGGCGCAAGCTTCCTCGGGTTGCAGGGGATTGTGGTGAAAAGCCACGGTTCGGCAGGGGTTCAGGGCTTCCAGAGTGCGATTCAGCGGGCCTTGATCGAGATCCAGGAAAACCTGCCGGAACGCATTCACGGTCGTCTGGAGGATTTGTTGCTTTAGGCGTTTTCGTCGGACAATGCTTAAATGTGACCGCTCAGTTCAATTTGCCATCCAACTGTCAGTTTCTTGCGTCCCCCAAGCGGGACGTCAATTCTCCGACGACAAGATCATTAGGGGCTTGTTACATGTCTGCTTCCCTCGCATTCGTCTTTCCAGGACAGGGTTCGCAGTCCCTCGGCATGCTGGCCGAGTTGGGCGCGCAACATCCGGTGGTCCTCGAAACATTCAAAGAAGCATCCGACGCGCTCGGTTACGACCTGTGGGCACTGACCCAGCAAGGGCCGGAAGAGCAACTCAATCAAACCGATAAAACCCAGCCGGCCATTCTGACCGCCTCGATCGCCTTGTGGCGTCTGTGGCTGGCGGAAGGCGGTGCGCGTCCGGCTTACGTTGCCGGTCACAGCCTGGGCGAGTACAGCGCCCTGGTCGCTGCGGGCAGCCTGAGTCTGGGCGACGCGGTGAAACTGGTGGAGCGTCGCGGTCAGTTGATGCAAGAAGCCGTTCCGGCCGGGCAGGGCGGTATGGCTGCCATTCTCGGTCTGGACGATGCTGACGTACTGGCAGCCTGTGCCGAAGCGGCGCAAGGCGAAGTGGTCAGCGCAGTCAATTTCAACTCTCCGGGTCAAGTCGTGATCGCCGGTGCCAAGGCTGCGGTCGAGCGCGCCATCGAAGGCTGCAAGGCTCGTGGTGCCAAACGCGCCATGCCGTTGCCGGTCAGCGTACCGTCCCATTGCGAGCTGATGCGTCCAGCCGCCGAGCGTTTCGCCGAGTCGATCGCTGCGATCAACTGGCAGGCGCCACAGATTCCTGTGGTACAAAACGTCAGCGCGAACGTGCCGGCCGATCTCGAAACCCTCAAGCGCGATCTGCTTGAGCAGCTCTACAAGCCTGTGCGCTGGGTTGAATCGGTCCAGGCGCTGGCCGCCAAGGGCGCGACCCAGTTGGTCGAATGCGGCCCCGGCAAAGTGCTGGCAGGCTTGAACAAACGCTGCGCCGAAGGCGTGTCGACATCCAACCTCAATACCCCAGACGCCTTCGCTGCCGCCCGTGCAGCGTTGGCCTGAATCAGGAGAAGCTTGCATGAGTCTGCAAGGTAAAGTTGCACTGGTCACCGGTGCGAGCCGCGGTATCGGCCAGGCCATCGCCCTGGAACTGGGTCGTCAGGGCGCCATTGTTGTGGGCACCGCGACATCCGCCTCGGGTGCCGAGCGCATCGCCGCTACCCTGAAAGAAAACGGTATTCAAGGCACTGGCCTGGAACTGAATGTCACCAGCGACGAATCCGTTGCCGCTGTGCTGGCGAGCATCCAGGAGCAGTTCGGTGCGCCGGCGATCCTGGTCAACAATGCCGGCATCACCCGCGATAACCTGGTGATGCGCATGAAAGACGACGAGTGGCATGACGTCGTCGATACCAATCTGAACAGTCTGTTCCGCCTGTCCAAGGGCGTTCTGCGCGGTATGACCAAAGCCCGTTGGGGACGAATTATCAGTATTGGCTCGGTTGTGGGTGCCATGGGCAACGCAGGCCAAGTAAACTACGCTGCCGCCAAGGCAGGTCTGGAAGGTTTCAGCCGTGCTCTGGCGCGTGAAGTCGGTTCGCGTTCGATTACGGTAAACTCGGTGGCCCCTGGGTTCATCGACACCGATATGACCCGCGAACTGCCCGAGGCACAGCGTGAAGTCTTGCAGGCGCAAATTCCGCTGGGTCGTCTGGGGCAAGCTCAAGAGATCGCGTCTGTGGTCGCTTTTCTTGCATCCGACGGTGCGGCTTACGTTACTGGGGCTACAATCCCGGTGAACGGCGGGATGTACATGAGTTAAATGTGACGGGTTGCTTCAAAAAAATGTCATACGAGCTGTCTAAAATCCGTTATAAAGCTGCAATCTATTTATAGGCAGAGGGTCACGGGGTTTGAGGAGTGAAGCTTTCAGTTGAAAAACTGAAAAGTCTTTCTATACACTTACCCACTGGCCAGCTGCCTGAATTTGTCCATTAGGAGTGAAAACAAGGTATGAGCACCATCGAAGAGCGCGTCAAGAAAATCGTTGCTGAGCAACTGGGCGTTAAAGAAGAAGAAGTGGTCAACACTGCTTCCTTCGTTGAAGACCTGGGTGCCGACTCCCTTGACACCGTTGAGCTGGTGATGGCTCTGGAAGAGGAATTCGAGACCGAAATCCCTGACGAAGAAGCTGAGAAGATCACTACTGTACAAGCTGCAATCGACTACGTTACTAGCCACCAGGCGTAATAGTTTGTAATCGTTGCTTGCTGTCATGGAAAAACCGCACTGCCATCATGGCGTGCGGTTTTTTCTTTAGGCCTGATGCAAAGTCGTCATTTGAAAAAGGAGAGTGCTGTGTCGCGTAGACGCGTCGTAGTCACCGGTATGGGTATGTTGTCGCCACTGGGCACGGATGTGCCGAGCAGTTGGCAGGGCATTCTGGCTGGCCGTAGTGGCATTGGTCTGATCGAACACACCGACCTTTCTGCCTATTCCACCCGTTTTGGCGGCTCGGTAAAGGGCTTCAATGTCGAGGAATATCTGTCGGTCAAGGAAGCTCGCAAGCTCGACCTGTTCATTCAGTACGGTCTGGCCGCAGGTTTTCAGGCGGTGCGTAACGCCGGTCTTGAAGTCACCGACGCCAACCGTGAGCGCATCGGCGTGGCCATGGGTTCGGGTATTGGCGGTCTGACCAATATCGAAGAAACCAGCCGCACGCTGCATGATTCCGGCCCACGACGGATCTCTCCGTTTTTCGTGCCTGGCTCGATCATCAATATGATTTCCGGTTTCCTGTCGATCCACCTGGGTGCACAGGGACCTAACTACGCCATTGCCACCGCGTGCACCACTGGTACGCACTGCATCGGCATGGCAGCCCGCAACATCATGTACGACGAAGCCGACGTGATGATTGCCGGCGGCGCCGAGATGGCGGCTTGCGGTCTGGGCATGGGCGGCTTCGGTGCCTCCCGCGCGCTGTCGACCCGCAACGACGAGCCGACCCGCGCCAGCCGTCCATGGGACAAGGGCCGTGACGGCTTCGTCCTGTCCGACGGTGCCGGTGCGCTGGTGCTTGAAGAGCTGGAACACGCCAAGGCTCGCGGCGCGACCATCTACGCCGAGCTGATCGGCTTTGGCACCAGTGGCGATGCCTACCACATGACGTCGCCGCCGGCTGACGGTGCGGGTGCTGCTCGTTGCATTTCCAACGCCCTGCGCGATGCGAAGATCAATAGCGATCAAGTCCAGTACATCAACGCCCACGGTACGTCGACTTCGGCCGGCGACCTTGCCGAAGCCTGTGCGATCAAGTCGGTGTTCGGCGATCACGCCTACAAGCTGGCGGTCAGTTCGACCAAGTCCATGACCGGTCACCTGTTGGGTGCGGCGGGCGCAGTCGAGGCGATCTTCAGTGTGCTGGCGATCAATAGCCAGGTGGCACCGCCGACCATCAACCTCGACGAGCCGGACGAAGGCTGCGACCTGGACTTCGTGCCGCACACCGCGCGCAACATGGACATCGATGTGGTCCTGTCCAACTCCTTCGGGTTTGGCGGTACCAACGGCTCGCTGGTGTTCCGCCGGTTCGCTGACTGATGGACAGCTGGGTCGACGGTCAGCCGGCTGACGCTCTGTCGCTGAAGGATCGCGGCCTGGCTTACGGTGATGGTCTGTTCGAGACCATTGCCGTGCGGAGCGGGCAGCCGCTGTTGCTGGACCGGCATCTGTCGCGCCTGGCGCAAGGCTGTTCACGCCTGGCGATCACGGCCGATCACGCGCTGATCCGCAGCGAGCTGCTGGCCTACGCCGCAGCACTGGGCGAGGGCGTGCTCAAACTCATCCTCACCCGCGGCGACAGCCTGCGCGGTTACGCGCCCGACCCTGCGGCCCAGGCCCGACGCATTCTTCAGGGCAACCCACCTGCCGCTTACCCTGTCATACATGCGGAGCAGGGCGTTCGCCTGTTTCCTTGCGCCACACGACTGTCCAGACAACCCTTGCTCGCCGGGCTCAAACACCTGAACCGTCTTGAGCAAGTCATCGCCCGTTCCGAATGGCAAGACACCGAGCATGCCGAAGGCTTGATGCTCGATCAGGCCGGGCGGGTGATCGAAGGTGTGTTCAGCAATCTGTTCCTGGTCCGCGATGGTGTGTTGATCACTGCCGATCTCAAGCGCTGCGGTGTGGCCGGCGTAATGCGCGCCGAATTATTGTTTCAAGCCGAGTCGCTGGGGATTCCCACGCAAATCACCGACATTACCCTCGAACAGCTGCAATGGGCTGATGAGGTCTTTATCTGCAACAGCGTGTATGGCGTTTGGCCGGTGCGCGCCTATACAGCTCTGAGCTGGCCGGTTGGGCCGCTCACCCGTAAACTCCAAACCATTGCCCGCGCGCTACTGGATGCTTGATACGTGAGACGTAAATTCTTGCTGCTGCTGGAAACCGGACTGGTTCTGGCAGGGCTGTGTCTGGGCGCTTCGGCCTGGAAGATTCATTCGGCGCTGGAACAGCCGCTGAACATTACCCAGGAACAACTCCTGGAAGTGCCCAAAGGCACGACACCCACCCGCACTTTCTATCGACTCGAAGCCGATGGCGTCATCAAGGACGCTTTCTGGTTGCGTGTGTACTGGCGCTTCAACCTGGCCGGGCAACCGTTGCACAAAGGTGAGTACCGCATGCAGCCCGGCATGACGGTGGAAAACCTGATCGACCTGTGGAAACGCGGCGAAATGGTGCAGTACAGCCTGACGCTGGTCGAAGGCTGGAATTTCCATCAAGTGCGTGCTGCGCTGGCCAAGGATGAAAAACTTGAGCAGACGCTGAACGGCTTGAGTGATAGCGAAGTGATGGACAAGCTCGGTCACGCCGGGATCTTCCCGGAAGGGCGATTCTTCCCGGACACCTACCGTTTCGTGCGTGGCATGACGGACGTCGAGCTGCTGAAAAAAGCCTACGACCGCCTCGACGAAGTCCTGGCCAAGGAGTGGGGGCAGCGCGCGGCTGACGTGCCGTACACCGAACCCTACCAGGCGCTGATCATGGCTTCGCTGGTGGAAAAGGAAACCGGCGTACCGCAAGAGCGTGGCCAGATCGCTGGCGTGTTCGTGCGGCGCATGGAAATGGGCATGCTGTTGCAGACCGATCCGACCGTGATTTACGGCCTCGGTGATCGCTACAACGGCAAGTTGACCCGCGCCCATCTCAAGGAAGCGACCCCTTACAACACCTACGTGATTAGCGGCCTGCCGCCGACGCCGATCGCGATGGTCGGTCGCGAAGCGATCCATGCGGCACTCAACCCGGTGGCCGGCAACAGCCTGTATTTTGTTGCGCGCGGCGATGGCAGCCACGTGTTCTCCGATGATCTGGATGCTCACAACAGCGCGGTGCGTGAATTTCAGCTCAAGCGTCGCGCCGATTACCGCTCCAGTCCGGCGCCGGTCACCGCGCCAGAGGCGACGAATGAGCAGGCTCCGATCCCGGCGGCTTCGCCTGACCCGGCCCCGGAGGCGTTGGCACCAGTGACGCCGCCAGAGCCGGCTCAAGAAACGATTCAAGAACCTGCTAAAGAGCCCGCTGCTGCACCCGCGCCCGAATCGGATGCAACCGCGCCGCAAAGCCCGCAATGATTCTGACTAAGGACTGCCTGTGACTGGCTTGTTTATTACCCTGGAAGGCGCCGAAGGCGCCGGCAAGAGTACCAATCGCGAATACCTCGCCGAGCGCCTGCGCGCCGCCGGTATCGAAGTGGTGCTGACCCGCGAGCCGGGCGGCACGCCTTTGGCCGAGAAGATCCGCGAGGTGCTGTTGGCGCCGGTCGAGGAGGCCATGGACCCCGACACCGAGCTGTTGCTGGTGTTTGCCGCGCGCGCCCAGCATCTGGCCGGCGTGATCCGCCCGGCGCTGGCCCGTGGCGCGGTGGTGTTGTGCGATCGCTTTACTGACTCGACCTACGCCTATCAGGGCGGCGGTCGCGGTTTGTCGCTGGAACGCATCGCTACGCTGGAAAGCTTCGTTCAGGGCGAGTTGCGCCCGGACCTGACGCTGATTTTCGATTTGCCCGTGGAAGTGGGTCTGGCCCGCGCCAGCGCTCGCGGTCGCCTGGATCGCTTCGAACTCGAAGGCCGGACGTTTTTCGATGCGGTGCGCAGTGCGTTCCTCAAACGCGCTAAAGCCGACCCGGCGCGGTATGTGCTGGTCGACGCCGCCCAGCCGCTGGCGCAGGTTCAACAGTCGCTGGACGCCTTGTTGCCGCGTCTGCTGGAGTTGACCCGTGGCTGAAGCCTATCCGTGGCAGGACAGCCTCTGGCAGCAGTTGGCAGGTCGCAAACAACATGCGCACGCCTATCTGCTGCACGGCCCGGCCGGGATCGGCA
The DNA here is from genome assembly GCF_019946615.1 of Pseudomonas sp. BF-R-01. Lineage (NCBI taxonomy): Bacteria > Pseudomonadati > Pseudomonadota > Gammaproteobacteria > Pseudomonadales > Pseudomonadaceae > Pseudomonas > Pseudomonas sp. BF-R-01. The sequence goes on along the minus strand of NZ_JAGYFX010000032.1, from coordinate 31,125 downwards.
AGCGAGCGCTGGCCGAGCGCCTGATGGCCAGCCTGCTGTGTCAGCGTCCGACCGCGCAGGACGCTTGCGGCGAATGCAAATCCTGCCTGCTGCTCAAAGCCGGCAGTCACCCTGACAACTACATCCTCGAGCCGGAAGAAGCCGACAAGGCGATCAAGGTCGATCAGGTCCGCGAACTGGTCAGCTTCGTGGTCCAGACCGCGCAGATGGGCGGGCGCAAAGTGGTGTTGATCGAGCCGGTCGAGTCGATGAACATCAACGCCGCCAACGCCTTGCTCAAAAGCCTTGAAGAGCCGTCCGGCGATACGGTGCTGTTACTGGTCAGTCACCAGACCAGTCGGCTGTTGCCTACCATCAAAAGCCGCTGCGTGCAGCAAGCCTGTCCACTGCCAAGCGAGGCCATGAGCCTTGCGTGGCTGGCCAAGGCGTTACCGGACAGCTCGGAAGAAGAGCGTGTCGAACTGCTGACCCTGGCCGCCGGCTCACCGCTGGCGGCGGTGAATTTGCAGGCCCAGGGCGTGCGCGAGCAGCGGGCGCTGGTGGTCGACGGTGTGAAGAAATTGCTCAAGCAGCAGCAATCGCCGACGCAACTGGCCGAAGGCTGGAACGCGATTCCGCTGTTGTTGCTGTTTGACTGGTTCTGCGACTGGTCGAGCCTGATCCTGCGGTATCAGCTGACTCAGGATGAAGACGGGCTGGGATTGGCCGATATGCGCAAGGTGATTCAATATCTGGCGCAGAAAAGCGCTCAGGACAAAGTCCTGAACATTCAGGACTGGATCCTCGCCCAGCGTCAGAAAGTCATGAGCAAGGCCAACCTCAATCGGGTGCTGTTGCTTGAAGCGCTGCTGGTGCAATGGGCGTCATTGCCTACCCAGAAGTGACCGACTGGGCCTATCCTCTGAACATCAGCAGTGGAGGTCAGCATGAATGAAGCCGTCAATCCGGGGCCGCGCAACGGCATTTTGTCCCTGACCATCAAGGACAACTCCGTGCTCTACGCGGCCTACATGCCCTTCATCAAGAACGGTGGCCTGTTTATCCCGACCAACAAGAGCTACAAGTTGGGCGATGAGGTATTCATGCTGCTGAACCTGATGGACGAGCCGGAGAAAATTCCGGTCGCCGGCAAGGTTGCCTGGATCACCCCCAAAGGCGCGCAAGGCAACCGGGCCGCTGGCGTCGGCGTGCAGTTCAACGACGGTGATGACACCGCGCGCAGTCGAATCGAAACCCACCTGGCCGGAGCCCTGAAGTCCGACCGTCCCACTCATACGATGTAAGTTGCAGCCCTTTTTATGCTCGTAGATTCCCATTGTCACCTTGATCGCCTTGACCTCGCCGCCCATGACGGCTCGCTGGATGCCGCACTCGACGCGGCCCGCCAGCGCGGGGTAGGGCACTTTCTGTGTATCGGCGTCAGTGTCGACAACGCCGCCGACGTCAAAGCCCTGGCCGAACGTTATGACGATGTCGACTGTTCGGTCGGCGTGCACCCGTTGGACGTGCAGCCGGGCGCTGCGCCAGCGCTGGACTGGCTGCTGCAGGAGCTCAACCACCCGCGTGTGGTCGCGATTGGTGAAACCGGCCTGGATTATCACTACGAGCCCGAAGCGGCGGAGTTGCAGCAGGAATCGTTTCGCCTGCACCTGCAAGCCGCGCAGCAGACCGGCAAACCGGTGATCATTCACACGCGCGGTGCCCGGGCGGACACGCTGAACCTGCTGCGCGAGGCCGCGTTGCCCCAGGCCGGCGTTTTGCATTGCTTTACCGAAGATTGGGACATGGCCAAAGCGGCGCTGGACATGGGTTATTACATTTCCCTGTCGGGCATCGTCACTTTCCGCAATGCCGATGCGCTGCGTGACGTGGCCAGTAAAGTGCCTGCCGACCGATTGCTGGTGGAAACCGATTCGCCGTACCTGGCGCCGATCCCTTATCGCGGCAAGCCGAACCTGCCGCAATATGTGCGGGAAGTGGCAGAGTTTCTGGCAATGCTACGCGGTGAATCCTACGAGCGATTTGCCGCGCAGACGACCGAGAACTTCAAGCGACTGTTCCCGCTGGCGCATGTGAAAGGTTAAATCGCAGGCAAAAAAAACCCGGGTTCTGGGGGGTGAATCCGGGTTAAGACCATTAGGAGTAAAACAATGGTACGCGGTCCGTTGGTACCAATATCGACGCGGCACTTGGGGGAGATGCCCCGCCGACAGTTGAAGTATTGATCAGTATTGCGCTGAGTCCAGTTTACCGGCCCAGGTTTTTAAACAATTTTGGAATACAGGCGCTTCGGAAGAGTTCTCATTAAAAGCTGGTGCTGACAGAATTCATCTAGAAACACAGATATGGAAGGATGATCCGTGCATTTTGCCGCAAGTTAGGCATAATACGCGGCTTCGAATTTTGACCCCGACAGACCTTTTCTTATGCATAAAGAACCTCGTAAGGTCCGTGAATTTCGTCGCCGTGAGCAAGAAATTCTCGATACCGCGCTCAAGCTGTTCCTCGACCAAGGTGAAGACAGTGTCACCGTCGAGATGATTGCTGATGCCGTCGGTATCGGCAAAGGCACAATCTACAAGCACTTCAAATCCAAGGCGGAGATCTACCTGCGCCTGATGCTCGATTACGAGCGTGATTTGAACGAGCTGTTGCATTCGGCCGATGTCGACAAGGACAAGGAAGCGCTGTCCCGGGCCTACTTCGAATTCCGCATGCGCGATCCGCAACGTTACCGCTTGTTCGATCGCCTGGAAGAAAAGGTGGTCAAGGGCAATCAGGTGCCGGAGATGATCGAGGAGCTGCACAAGATTCGCGCCTCGAACTTCGAACGCCTGACCCTGCTGATCAAGGGCCGGATCAGCGAAGGCAAGCTCGAAGACGTGCCGCCTTACTTCCATTACTGCGCATCCTGGGCGCTGGTGCACGGCGCCGTGGCGCTGTATCACTCGCCGTTCTGGAGCAATGTGCTGGAAGATCAGGAAGGCTTCTTCCAGTTCCTGATGGACATCGGCGTGCGCATGGGCAACAAACGCAAGCGCGACACCGACACGCCGAGTAGCTGAGTCATTCAGTTGCCTTATTGCGCCATGATTTCGCTATATGGCGCAGTACCTCAGTAATATACTCAGGCATGGGACTTGCTAAAACTTGATTTGTGAGTCAAGTTTTACGTCGTCCGAATTCCTTGTGCCGGAGTGACCATGATCGTTGACCGTCAAGGCAGGCGTTTTCGTAATCTGCGAATCAGCCTGACCTCCGCCTGCAATTACGCGTGTACCTACTGCGTGCCTAACGGCAAGCGGCTGGTCGCTGCGCAGGATGAACTGTCGGCTGAGGCCATGGCGCGCGGCGTTGCCTACTTGATCGAGGCGGCAGGGATCGAACGGCTGCGCATCACCGGCGGTGAGCCGTTGGTCAGCCCCAAACTCGAAGCCTTCATGACCGCCGTCGGGCAGATGGGCCTGCAAGACATCAGCCTGACCACCAATGGTCAATTGCTGGCGAAAAAACTGCCCCTGCTGGTCGATGCCGGCATTCGTCGCATCAACGTTTCCCTCGATACCCTGGATGCCGATGCATTCCGCAGCATTGCTCGCGGCGGCGATCTGGCGACTGTGCTCGATGGCATGGACCAGGCCAGCGCCGCCGGCATGAAGATCAAGGTCAACATGGTGCCGTTGCGCGGGCAGAACCTCGATCAGGTGATGCCGCTGCTCGATTATTGCCTGGAACGCGGTTACGAGTTGCGCTTCATCGAGCTGATGCGCATGGGCCACCTGGCCAGCGACAACAACGCATTCCTGCAACAATTCGTCAGCCTTCAGCAACTGCTGAGCTTGATCGGTGATCGCTATGAGTATCTCCAGGCCGATGCTCCGGTTGACGCCACGGCGGTGCGCTATGAAATTCCGGGGCAGGGCTATTTCGGGGTAATCGCCAACGAAAGTGTTCCGTTCTGCCGAACCTGTTCGCGGCTGCGCCTGTCTTCAACCGGGTGGCTGCATGGCTGCCTGTCGTCGAGCAACCGTCACTATGTCGGCGATCTGCTGGACAAACCGCGTCACCAGGCATTGCCGGCGTTGCAGCGACTCTTGGTGAAGGCCTTGGGTGACAAGCAGGAGGTGGCGTTTTCCGGTGGTGCGACCGTCATGAAGATTATCGGCGGCTGAACTGGCCTCTTCGCGGGCAAGCCTCGCTCCTACAAGATCGGCGTTAACCTGTAGGAGCGAGGCTTGCCCGCGAATGCGTTCGAACAGGCAACGACGTTCTGGAGCTGGCGCGGAAGCTGCATCCCATGGCCATTCGCCGGTTTTCCGTCACCGGCCTCTGGAGGGTAGGATGCGTAGCCTGGTTTTGCTGCTGGCCGTTTTGGCGCTTGGTGGCTGCATGAATGTCAGCGATATGGCTGAAGAAGCTCGCTACCACATGAGCGACGTGGGGCTGCTTGACCACAGCGACAGCCGCCGCGTGCACAACCTGCGCATTCAGCCGGATTCGTTCGTCTATATCGCCCAAGGCGCCTTTGTGCCGCCGGGCAGTGCGGTCTACCCGCGACCTAACGTGATCGCCGAAGTCGCCTTCGACGGTTTTATCGAATACTTCCCGATGGTCCGCCGTGCACGCACGCCGGAAGGCCTCGACCAGGCCATGGGCGAAGCCCGTGCGGTCGGTGCGCATTACCTGCTCTACACCCGTTTCGCCAAGACTGACGACCGTATCGGCAACACGGACGAATGGCTCGATCAGGAAGCCGTGGATCGTCTCGGTATCGACTCTGGCGTGATTCAGATCATGTTGATCGAGACCAGCACCCAGTATTTGATTGATACTGCACGTATCAAGAGTCGTGGCGGTTTACTGACGTTCTACGACAAAAAACCTGAAGACCTGATGGGCCCGCCGCTGCGGCAATACGCGCGCAGCCTGCTGGGGTTCAGCGACCAGTAATTCCAAGGAGAACGCCATGAGTGGCCCGCAAAAAGCCAACGACCTGTTGGGGCAAATCCCCAAGACCCAAGGCTTGCCACCGGTCCACTTGTGGAACCCCGACTTCTGCGGCGACATCGACATGCGCATCGCCCGCGACGGCACCTGGTATTACCTGGGCACGCCGATCGGGCGCAAGCCGATGGTCAAACTGTTCTCCACCATCATTCGCCGCGACGGCGATGATTATTTCCTCATCACCCCGGTCGAGAAAGTCGGCATCAAGGTTGACGATGCTCCGTTCGTGGCGATTGCCGTGGATGTTGAAGGCGAGGGTGAAGCCCAGGTCTTGCGCTTCACCACCCATGTGGATGAAATCGCCGAGGCCGGTGCCGACCATGCGATCCGCGTGGTGATTGACCCGGTGACACAGGAGCCTGCGCCTTACGTGCATGTGCGCACCAATCTCGAAGCGCTGATTCATCGCAATGTGTTTTACCAATTGGTGGAGCTGGCGGTGACTCGTGAAATCGATGGGCAGCGTTGGCTGGGCGTATGGAGCGGCGGCATCTTCTTCCCCATCGGTCTCGAGCCTTGAGTCGTCAGTGCTGACGCCTTCGCGGGCAAGCCTCGCTCCTACAGAGTTCGCCGGCGCCTGTAGGAGCGAGGCTTGCCCGCGAAGAACGATAACGCGATCTCGCTACTCAGCTTCAAAATCAAATTGACACCCAATCGTATGATGATTAGCGTGGGCAACCATCGCGAACGGCATTGTGCCGTCCCAGCATCGAGGTGCCCATGTCCAGCAGTTTTCACGCATCGACGGTCGATTGGCTGGGTTGCTGGATTGCGGCGGGCCAGGTAAAACCCGGCGAAACCCTAAAGGTTGAGGCCGACCTGGGCGAGCAGCTCGGCGTCAGCCGCACTGTCATCCGCGAAGCCATCAAAACCCTGGTCGCCAAAGGAATGCTCGAAGTCGGGCCGAAGGTTGGCACGCGGGTATTGCCGGTGCGGCGCTGGAACCTCTTCGATCCGCAAGTCGTCGGCTGGCTGTCCCGCAGCGGCCTGCCGGAAAACTTCGTCGACGACCTCCTCGATTTACGCCGCACCATCGAGCCGATGGCCGTGCGCTGGGCCTGCGAGCGAGCGACCGTCGAACAGGTGCAGGCGGTGCTTCAGGCCTATAACGCGCTGGAGCGGGCGGTGCACAGCGGCATCGATTACAACCGCGCCGACCAGTTCTTCCACGAGTGCATCCTCGCGGCCAGCCACAATCAATTCATCGAACAAATGGTCCCGGCCCTCGGCGCGTTGCTGGCGGTGTCTTTTGAAGTTTCCGCCGCCGATCCGGACGAACTGCGCCGCACGCTGCCGATACACAAGGACATGGCCGACGCCATCGCCGCCCGCGACGCGGCACGCGGTGTGTGGGCCTGCATGACGCTGATCGACAACGCCGACCTGGCCATCAAACGTTTCTACCCAAAAGTCATGGCCGACAAAAAAACCGGCTGATCACACTAATCCCCTGTGGGAGCGGGCTTGCTCGCGAAGGCGGTGTGTCATTCAACGTCAATGTCGTCTGACACGACCTCTTCGCGAGCAAGCCCGCTCCCACATAAAACAAGAACAACGCAGGAGGTTTCATGGAATGGACCGCAGTCACCGGACACCGGGCACGCCTCGGCGAAGGCCCGTTCTGGGATGCGCCGACGCAAGCCCTCTATTGGGTGGATATCGCCGGTAAACAGGCGCTGCGCCTGATCGGTGCCAACGTGCAGATCTGGCAGATGCCCGAGCACGTGTCGGCTTTCATTCCCTGCGAAAGCGGCGATGCGCTGGTGACGTTGAGCAGTGGCGTGTATCGGCTCGATCTGGATTCACCAGGCCTTGAGCCACGGCTGACCTTGTTCTGCGTCGCCGACCCGCAGCCGGGCAATCGCGGCAACGAAGCCCGTTGCGATGCCCAGGGGCGACTCTGGCTCGGCACCATGCAAAACAACATCGGCGAAAATGGCGAAGACCTGCCCGTTGTGCGGCGTTCCGGCGGCTTGTTTCGTATCGACCGCGATGCCCGGGTCACGCCGCTGCTGCGCGGTTTGGGCATTCCCAACACGTTGTTGTGGAGCGATGACGCCACCACGCTTTATTTCGCCGACAGCCTGGATGGCACGCTCTACCAGCATTTCATCCGCACCGACGGCGGCCTCGATCCCGCGCTGGTCTGGTTCGGCCCGCATCAACGTGGCGGCCCCGACGGCTCGGCGATGGATGCCAGAGGTTATATCTGGAACGCGCGCTGGGACGGCAGCTGCCTGATCCGGCTGACACCGGATGGGTATGTCGATCGCATCATCGAATTGCCAGTCAGTCGCCCGACCAGTTGTGTCTTCGGTGGCGCCGACCTGAAAACCCTCTACATCACCAGCGCTGCGAGCCCGCTCAACCATCCGCTGGACGGCGCGGTGTTGTCGATCCGGGTCGATATACCAGGAAAACCCTGTACGAGATTTGCCGATTAAATCCCAAAATATGGGATGTAAAATTATATATTGAGATTATTTGGTGGTCGGGTTTATAGTCGGCTCCAATCAGTTACACGCACTCACACTTAAAAAAACAAAACAGGTGAAGTGATGCAGCGATTTTCCAACACGTTTTTTGGCCGGACATCGACAGATGCCCGGTTTTTGTCGTGCCCGCGAAAGGGAGCGCTGATCCATGGCTGAAGCGCTCTCCCTGCCTCCAGTGCCCGAACCGCCGAAGGGCGAGCGCCTGAAAAACAAGGTCGTGCTGCTGACCGGTGCCGCTCAGGGCATTGGCGAGGCGATTGTTGCGGCCTTCGCTTGCCAGCAAGCCAGGCTGATCATCAGCGACATCCAGGGCGAGAAAGTCGAAAGCGTCGCGGCGCATTGGCGCGCCCAAGGCTTCGATGTTCAGGCGATCAAGGTTGACGTATCCAATCAACAAGACCTGCACGCGATGGCAAAAAGGGCCGTCGAGTTGCATGGCCGCATCGACGTGCTGGTCAACTGCGCCGGCGTCAATGTGTTCCGCGATCCGCTGGAAATGACTGAAGAAGACTGGCGCCGCTGCTTTGCCATCGACCTCGATGGCGCCTGGTTCGGCTGCAAGGCGGTGTTGCCGCAGATGATCGAGCAGGGCGTCGGCAGCATCATCAATATCGCCTCGACCCATTCCACGCACATCATTCCCGGCTGCTTCCCGTACCCGGTGGCCAAGCACGGTTTGCTCGGCCTGACCCGCGCACTGGGCATCGAATACGCGCCGAAAGGCATTCGCGTCAACGCCATTGCACCGGGCTACATCGAAACCCAATTGAACGTCGATTACTGGAACGGTTTTGCCGACCCGCAGGCCGAACGTCAGCGCGCTTTCGATCTGCATCCGCCGCGGCGCATTGGCCAGCCGATTGAAGTGGCGATGACGGCAGTCTTCCTGGCCAGCGATGAAGCGCCGTTCATCAACGCCTCGTGCATCACCATCGATGGTGGGCGCTCGGTGATGTACCACGACTGAATAACCGGGGTTTCAGGCGCGGAATTACGTCTGAAATCCAATCATCATACGATATGACTATTTGCTACAACGTTTACACCGGCTTTGAAAAATAACGCTCAAAAAAAATAACAAGGAGTCAGCTTATGAATCGTCGTCGTGGGATCCGTTCCCTGTGCTGTGCCGCTTTGGCGGTCACCGCGGTCAGCCTCAGCAGCAGCTTGCTGGCGGCCGAGGAAGTGAAGATCGGTTTTCTGGTCAAGCAGGCGGAAGAGCCCTGGTTCCAGACCGAATGGGCCTTCGCCGAAAAGGCCGGTAAAGAGAAAGGCTTCAAGGTCATCAAGATCGCCGTGCCGGACGGCGAGAAAACCCTGTCCGCCATCGACAGCCTGGCTGCCAACGGCGCCAAGGGCTTCGTGATTTGCCCGCCGGACGTGTCCCTCGGCCCGGCGATCATGGCCAAAGCCAAACTCAACGGTTTGAAAGTGATTGCCGTGGATGACCGTTTCGTCGATGCCAGCGGCAAGTTCATGGAAGACGTTCCGTACCTCGGCATGGCGGCGTTCGAAGTCGGCCAGAAGCAGGGCGCGGCGATGGCCGCCGAAGCGAAAAAACGCAACTGGGACTGGAAAGACACCTACGCGGTCATCAACACCTACAACGAGCTCGACACCGGCAAGAAGCGCACCGACGGTTCGGTCAAAGCGCTGGAAGACGCCGGCATGCCAAAAGACCACATCCTGTTCTCGGCCCTGAAAACCCTCGACGTGCCGGGCAGCATGGACGCCACCAACTCGGCGCTGGTGAAACTGCCGGGCGCGGCGAAGAACCTGATCATCGGCGGCATGAACGACAACACCGTGCTGGGCGGCGTACGCGCCACCGAGAGCGCCGGTTTTGCTGCGGCCAACGTGATCGGCATCGGCATCAACGGCACCGACGCCATCGGCGAACTGAAAAAGCCCAACAGCGGCTTCTTCGGCTCGATGCTGCCAAGCCCGCACATCGAGGGTTACAACACCGCCAGCATGATGTTCGAGTGGGTCACCACCGGCAAAGAGCCGGCGAAGTACACCGCCATGGACGACGTGACCCTGATCACGCGCGACAACTTCAAGCAGGAACTGGAAAAGATCGGCCTCTGGAACTGAGGCGCGGTTGATTTCATCGGCGGCCCTGGCGACGGGGCTGCCTGATCTGTGTGATGAGGTGTTTTATGCACGCGCAAGTACAGACACAACACGACAGCGTTGGCGGCAGCCTGCGCTTCAATGGGATCGGCAAGACCTTTCCCGGGGTAAAGGCGCTGGACGGCATCAGCTTCGTCGCCCATCCGGGTCAGGTTCATGCCTTGATGGGCGAGAACGGCGCCGGCAAATCGACCCTGCTGAAAATCCTCGGCGGCGCCTACACGCCGAACAGCGGCGACCTGCAGATCGGCGAGCGAACGATGGTCTTCAAATCCACCGCCGACAGCATCGGCAACAAGGTGGCGGTGATCCATCAGGAATTGCACCTGGTGCCGGAAATGACCGTGGCGGAAAACCTGTTCCTCGGTCATTTGCCTGCCAGTTTCGGCCTGATCAATCGCAACGCACTGCGACAACAAGCGCTGGCCTGCCTCAAGGGCCTGGCCGATGAAATCGATCCGCAGGAGAAGGTCGGGCGCCTGTCCCTCGGTCAACGGCAACTGGTGGAAATCGCCAAGGCATTGTCCCGTGGCGCGCATGTGATCGCGTTCGACGAACCGACCAGTAGCCTCTCGGCGCGGGAGATCGATCGCTTGATGGCGATCATCGGGCGCCTGCGCGACGAAGGCAAAGTGGTGCTTTACGTCTCCCATCGCATGGAAGAAGTGTTCCGCATCTGCAACGCGGTGACGGTGTTCAAGGACGGCCGCTACGTGCGCACCTTCGAGGACATGAGCGAGCTGACCCACGATCAATTGGTCACGTGCATGGTCGGGCGCGACATTCAGGACATCTACGATTACCGCCCGCGCAAGCGTGGCGCGGTGGCGTTGAGGGTCGACGGTCTGCTCGGGCCGGGCTTGCGTGAGCCGGTGAGTTTCGATGCGCACAAAGGCGAAATTCTCGGGCTGTTCGGCCTGGTGGGGGCAGGGCGAACCGAGCTGTTCCGCATGCTCAGCGGCCTTGAGCGCAACACCGCGGGGCGCCTGGAATTGCGCGGTCATGAACTGAAACTGCGTTCACCCCGCGATGCGATTGCCGCCGGCATTCTGCTGTGTCCCGAGGACCGCAAGAAGGAGGGCATCATGCCGCTCTCCAGCGTTGCCGAGAACATCAACATCAGCGCGCGCGGCGCCCATTCCACCTTCGGTTGCCTGTTGCGCGGCCTGTGGGAGAAGGACAACGCCGACAAGCAGATCAAGGCGCTGAAAGTGAAGACGCCCAGCGCGGCGCAGAAAATCATGTACCTGTCCGGCGGCAATCAGCAGAAGGCGATTCTCGGCCGCTGGCTGTCGATGCCGATGAAAGTGCTGCTTCTGGATGAACCGACTCGCGGCATCGACATCGGCGCCAAGGCCGAGATTTACCAGATCATCCATAACCTGGCTGAAAGCGGCATCGCGGTGATCGTGGTGTCCAGCGACCTGATGGAAGTGATGGGTATTTCCGACCGCATCCTGGTGCTCTGCGAAGGCGCGATGCGCGGCGAACTGTCCCGTGACGAGGCCAACGAATCCAACCTGCTGCAACTGGCTTTGCCGCGCCACCGTGCTGACGGCGTGGCGAACTGAGAGGTGACTATGATGACAACCCAAAACAACGCTCTGCCCACCCAGCGCAAACCTCTGGACCTGCGGCGCTTTCTCGATGACTGGGTGATGCTGCTCGCGGCCGTCGGGATCTTTGTGCTCTGCACCTTGCTGATCGACAACTTCCTTTCGCCGCTGAACATGCGCGGCCTGGGCCTGGCGATTTCCACCACCGGGATAGCCGCGTGCACCATGTTGTATTGCCTGGCGTCGGGGCATTTCGACTTGTCGGTGGGCTCGGTGATTGCCTGTGCCGGCGTGGTCGCGGCGGTGGTGATGCGTGACACCGACAGCGTTTTTCTCGGTGTGGTGGCGGCGCTGTTCATGGGCTTGATAGTCGGGCTGATCAACGGGATCGTGATCGCCAAGCTGCGGGTCAATGCATTGATCACTACGTTGGCGACCATGCAGATCGTTCGCGGTCTGGCCTACATTTTTGCCAATGGCAAAGCGGTGGGCGTGTCGCAGGAGTCGTTCTTCGTCTTCGGTAACGGCCAGTTGTTTGGCGTGCCGGTGCCGATCCTGATCACCATTGCCTGCTTCCTGTTTTTCGGCTGGTTGCTGAATTACACCACCTACGGGCGCAACACCATGGCCATCGGCGGCAACCAGGAAGCGGCGCTGCTGGCCGGGGTCAACGTTGACCGGACCAAGATCATCATCTTCGCCGTGCACGGTGTGATCGGGGCGTTGGCCGGGGTGATTCTGGCGTCGCGGATGACTTCCGGCCAGCCGATGATCGGCCAGGGTTTCGAGCTGACGGTGATCTCGGCGTGTGTGCTTGGCGGGGTTTCGCTCAGTGGCGGGATCGGCATGATCCGGCATGTGATCGCCGGGGTGTTGATTCTGGCGATCATCGAGAATGCGATGAACCTGAAGAACATCGATACGTTTTATCAGTACGTGATTCGTGGTTCGATTTTGCTGCTGGCTGTGGTTATCGACCGTCTGAAACAACGCTGAGATTTTTGTTGTCTGTGCTGGCCCCTTCGCGGGCAAGCCTCGCTCCTACAGGTTATGTGTCGTGCATGGATTACGCGACTGACATATAACCTGTAGGAGCGAGGCTTGCCCGCGAAGACGATGTACCTGATTCACCTCGCGACCGCATCCTTCCGTCACTCCCCCTAAATATGTCTTGCCTGTTACAAGTCGTTTCGGGTATCAATTTGTACATGATTAGACAGGTACGATTTGACAAGAAACAACGGGTGGTCGACGAACTCATCCGGCGCATTGAAAGCGGCCTCATGGAGGACGGTTTTCAGTTGCCGGGCGAGCATCAGTTGGCTCAAGAATTCAAAGTCAGCCGAGGTACGCTGCGTGAAGCCCTGGCCGAATTGAAACGGCGCAACTACATCGCGACGCAAAGTGGTGTCGGTTCCATCGTCACGTTCGACGGGGTGGTGCTCGATCAGCGCAGCGGTTGGGCGCAGGCGCTGGCCGACAGCGGGGCGCTGATCAATACCGAAGTGCTGCGGCTCGAGGCGGTGACTCGCCCCGACCTGCTGCCGCGTTTCGGCACTGACCAATTCATCACCCTCGACCGCCGCCGTCGTTCCACCGACGGCAAGCTGGTTTCCCTCGAACGCTCATTGATGCCCGCCACCGGAGGCCTGGAAAGCCTGCCGCGTGTCGGCCTGATCGACAATTCCCTGACCATCACCCTGGCCGCGTACGGCTACATCGGCGAGCGCGGCGATCAATGGATCGGCGCCGAACCCTTGAGCGCCGAAGACGCCGAGCTGCTCGGTCGTCCGGTCGGCACGGTGTTTCTCAAAGCCTTGCGCACCACCTACGACCGGCAGAACCGCTTCATGGAGCAGGTCGAAAGCCTGCTCGATCCCGTGCACTTTCGCCTGCACCTGCAATTTGGAAACCCACAATGACCGCGCTCAATCGTGCACTGGGCGCGTTTTACGGACTGGCCCTGGGCGATGCGCTGGGCATGCCGACGCAATCGCTGAGCCGCGCCGTCATCAAGGCGCGTTTCGGTGAAATCACCGATCTGCAAGACGCCGGCCCCAATCAACCGATTGCGGCCAACATGCCTAAAGGCTCGATCACCGACGACACCGAACAGGCCATTCTGGTCGGTCAGTTGTTGATCGACGGCAAGGGCAGGATCGAACCGTCGGTACTGGCGCAACGGCTGATCGAATGGGAAGCCGCGATGCAGGCCAAGGGCTCGCAGGACTTGCTCGGGCCGTCGACCAAACGGGCGATCGAGATGATCCTCGCCGGTCATTCGCCGGAAGAAGCGGGGCGCTACGGCACCACCAACGGCGCGGCGATGCGCATCACGCCCGTCGGCATTTCGGCGGATGTCCGCGATCCCGAGCGTTTCATCAACGCCGTGGTGCAGGCCTGCCAGGTCACCCACAACACCACGCTGGGCATTTCCAGCGCGGCGGCGGTGGCGGCGGTGGTCTCGGCCGGCATCAACGGCATGGACCTCGGCGAGGCATTGAACCTCGGCCAGCAAATCGCCCAGCAAGCGGAAAGCCACGGTCACTGGGTCGCAGGCGGACGCATTGCCTCGCGCATCAGTTGGGCGCGGACGATCAGCGTCGACAGCGACAAGGCGATGCTGGCGGACTTGATGTACGACGTGATCGGCACGTCGGTGGCTTCGCAGGAGTCGGTGGTGGTTTCGTTTGCCCTGGCGCAACAAGTGGCCATCGGTGAAATAAATGCCTTCGACGCGCTGTGCATGGCCGCAGGTCTGGGGGGCGACACCGACACCATCGCGGCGATTCTGGGGGCCATGCTCGGGGCTTGTCTGGGGCTTGAGAGTTGGCCGGTGGCGATGATCGACAAGGTTAAAATCGTCAATGGATTGGATTTAGAGCCATTGGTAAAAGGACTGTTGGCTCTGCGCTGACTGTGCCGACGCCATCGCGAGCAGGCTTGCTCCCACAGTGATCTGCGGTGTTCCCAATACCTGTGGGAGCGAGACCGGCTTGCCGGCGATGGCCGCACCACCTATTTGAAAGTTCTCACAGCAATGGATCGCACTGACTTGGCCAGGACAGCCGGGATGTTGTTTTCGTCTTCCGTCATTGCCCATAACCACAACAAAGGCAACAGGAGCATTTCACATGAGTTCATCGAACGCCGGGCAAAGCGCCGGGCAACTGGAAACCCGAGGCATCGAGCCGGTGCCGGAAGCCGAATGCAACGGGCATCCGCTGCAGCTGTTCTGGGTCTGGTTCGCCGCTAACATTTCCATCCTCGGTCTGCCGCTCGGCGCTACGCTGGTGGCGTTTCGCGGGTTGGCGATCTGGCAGGCGATCATCGTCGCGATCCTCGGCGCTGCCGGTTCTTTTGCCGTCGTCGGGATCATTTCCATTGCCGGTCGCCGTGGCCGCGCACCGAGCCTGACGCTGTCGCGGGCGATCTTCGGCGTACGCGGCAATATCGGCCCGACCCTGGTTTCGCTGATGTCGCGGCTGGGATGGGAAACCGTCAACACCACCACCGCCGCGTTCGTGTTGCTGTCGCTGTGCTCGATCCTGTTCGGGTCGCCGGTGGAGGCCAAAAGCGCGCCGGTGCTGACCCTGATCTTCATCGCGATTTTCGTGCTGCTGACCTTGTCGGTGTCCGGCCTCGGTCACGCGACGTTGCTGGTGATTCAGAAGTGGGCGACTTATGTGTTCGGCGCGCTGAACATTCTGGTCGGCGGTTTCCTCTGCGCCACCATCGACTGGAGCGCCGTGTTCAACGCCACGCCTGCACCGCTTAGCGCAATGATCATCGGCGTCGGCACCATGGCCGCCGGCACCGGGATCGGTTGGGCCAACGCCGGTGCGGACATGTCGCGCTATCAGCATCGCAGCGTCAAGGCGGCACGTCTGGTGGCTTCCGCCGCGTTTGGTGCCGGGATCCCGCTGGTGTTGCTGATCACCCTCGGCGGCCTGCTGTCGGTGGGCAACAACGACCTGGCGTCGGCCACTGACCCGATCATCGCGATCCGCGACATGCTGCCGACCTGGATGGCCGTGCCGTACCTGATCACCGCGTTCGGCGGCTTGCTGCTGTCGAACAACCTGTCGGTGTATTCCGCCGGCTTGACCACGCTGACCCTCGGCCTGAAGGTCAAGCGTGTCTACGCCGTGGTGGTCGACATCGTGGCGATTTTCGCCGGTTCGATTTACTTCATGCTGATCGCCGACAGTTTCTACGGCCCGTTCATCACCTTCATTTCGCTGCTGGCCGTGCCGATCACGGCGTGGGTCGGGATCTTCGTCGTTGACCTGATTCATCGTCATTACTACAGCCCCAAAGACCTGCTGGACGTCAGCCCGAGCAGCGCCTACTGGTATCGCGGCGGCGTCGAGTGGCGTGCTTTCGGTGCGTGGGCCCTGGCGATCGTGCTGGGTTTCAGCTTCACCACCATTGGCACCACCGAACAAACCGTCTGGTTCCGTGGGTTCCTTTCCGACTCGTGGCTGGGGCATAACGGCCTTGGCTGGATCGTGACGTTCCTGGTCGCCGGCGGGATTTATTTTGTACTCGGCGGGGCCAGGGATCGCCGCGCCGCGTCGCTCGAGAATGCTCATGCCTAAAATGTTGCACACCGGCCAGGTCATCATCGACCTGGTCATGGCCGTGGATAAACTGCCTCAAGCCGGCGGCGACGTACTGGCGCAATCCGCCAGTTTCGAAGCCGGCGGCGGGTTCAATGTGATGGCCGCCGCTCAGCGTAATGGCTTGCCGGTGGTTTACCTGGGCCGTCATGGCACTGGTCGTTTCGGCGACCTGGCGCGTGAGGCGATGAAGGCTGAAGGCATTCGCATCGGCATTGCTCACAATGCTGAACGAGACACGGGGTTGTGCGTGGCGATCACGGACGCCTCGGCTGAACGTAGCTTCGTTTCCTACATCGGCGCCGAAGGTGAAGTGTCCGCAGAGGATTTGAACAGCGTAGCGGCGCAGGCGGGCGACTATGTCTACGTCAGCGGCTACAGCCTGCTGCATGTCGGCAAGGCTCAGGCGCTGGTGGATTGGGTGTTGGATTTGCCGAGTGCGATCAACGTGGTGTTCGACCCGGGCCCGCTGGTGGAATCACCCGATGCGCCGTTGATGCAGGCGTTGTTGCCGCGCATCGATGTGTGGACCAGCAACAGCGTCGAGGCGCTGCGGTTTACCGGGGCGTCGGACATTGCCGAGGCGCTGGATCGACTGACCGATCATCTGCCGTCGAAGGTGTTGATGGTGGTCCGCGACGGTCCGCAAGGGTGCTGGATTCATCAGCATGGCGAGCGTCAGCACGTGCCGGGTTTCAAGGTTGAGGCGGTGGACAGCAACGGCGCCGGGGATGCCCATGCCGGGGTGTTTGTGGCCGGGTTGGCGCGAGGGTTGTCTGCGGGTGAAGCGGCGCGGCGGGCGAATGCGGCAGCGGCGCTGGCGGTGACTCGGTGGGGGCCGGCGACTTCGCCTGGGACTGCCGAGGTGGATGCGTTGATCAGTAAAACGTTCGGCGCCTGATCTGACGTCTTCGCGAGCAAGCCTCGCTCCTACAGGGATCGCGTAGTTCCTGTAGGAGCGAGGCTTGCCCGCGAAGGGGGCCCTCAAACGTTTACACGTCCAGCTTGCGCGCCACCTCAACCCCAGCCGCACCAAGCTTGATCGGTTTTCATCGACGTTCATGGATACTGATGAACGACGAACGGTTCAGGCTTCTTGCAACGTTTTGACCGTGTAGCGGCGCCAGATCAGGCGGCCCACGGTGATCAGCCAGTTCAACAGCGCCACGGCGAGAACGGTGAGCAACAGTGTCGCCATCCCGTGTTCGACGATGATCTTCCCGGCCAGCAACGGAAAGCCGAACACACCAATGAAGTACGACAGGCTGAACAGCAGCAACGCTTGCGCGGTGGTGCTGTGCGGCGCTTCATTCGCCGCCAGGCCATTGATCACCGAATACGTCAGCCCGTAACCGACCCCGAGCATCATCGCCGCGAGCACGTAGCTCAAGCCGCTGTCGACCACGAAACCGAACATCACAATCGAAACCATCATCAGCCCGGACAACAGGCAAGACGCGCGGAACGGATCGCGCTTGACCACGAACCCGGCAATCACCATCCGGCTGCTGATCGCCGCGCCCATGAAGCCGAAAAAGAACAGCGAGTAATCCAGCGAACGAGACGCCGCGTAGCTGGTTTGGAAGCTCGACAGACCACCGAACACACAGCCGCCGAGGCCGACCATGAGGATCGGGAACACTGCGCGGGACGACAAAATCTGCCGGGTTGCGCGCCAGGAAATGCGTGCGACCGCAGCGGTCGGCGAGGGCGCTTTTTTCAGCTGCGCATCCAGGCGCCAGAACAGCAACACGCCGATCAGGCTGGCCAGCGCCGCGAGGTAAAACGCCGCCGTTACGGGATAGCCGAGCGCACTGGCCGCGCGGCCCAGCAACGGGCCGCTGCCGATCCCGGTCATCATGCTGCCCGACAGCAGCGCGAAATATCTGGCCCGCTGGGCAGGCGTCACAAGGCTCGCGACGATGATCGGCCCGAGCGTGTAGAAAACGCCCCAGCCCAAACCCAGCAGCAAGCCGAAAAACAGCAGCAGATGGCCGAAGCCCGGCGTCAGTGCAAAACCCAGGCTGGCCGCCACCAGCAGCACGCCGAACAGCGCAATCGAACGCGCCGCGCCAAGCCAGTCGGACAAGTGCCCGGAAACGATCACCGCCGCAAACGTACTGAGCATCGCCGCCGAAATCACACTGCCGGCATCGTGTTCATTACCGCCGCGCGAGCCGATCAACAGCGACAGCAAAAACGTCGAGCCATAGGACAGCGACAGCAAATAACTGGCGAGGCAAAACAGGCCGAACAGTTTGCTGGAGACCTGAGGTGGAGCAGTAGACATGACGCGCTTCCTTGACCCGATAACGGAGAGTGTCATCTATCTATCATGCAAGGCGCCGATGTTAGGTCTGAGGTTATCGATTCCAGGGTTAGTGGTGGGCGGAGTAATGCACTCGGCCGATGCCGATTTCTTCCTTGAACAGCTCCATGAAATTTTTCAAACGTTCATGCCGGATGCGGGCCAGGCGTTGACCGGTGAGGGTCTGGAAACCGTCTGCCAAGTGCAGCAGCTTGGTCTGGAAATGATCGAGACAAAAGCGCTTGTCATCGTATTCCCGCGCATTCGCTTCCGGGTCTTGTGGGTCATACAGCGCGCTGCCCATGCGACCGGCGATGTAAAAGGTGCGCGCAACGCCGAGCATGCCAAGGGAATCGAGACGGTCGGCGTCCTGCATGATTTTCGCTTCCAGGGAACTTGGAGTGATGTTGGCAGAAAAGCTGTGGGCCTCGATGGCGTGTACAACGGCGCTGATTTTTGCGCTGGGCCAGTCCATGTCGGTCAACACTGCAGAGGCCTTCTCGGCTGCCAACCGCGATGCTTGCGAACGCAACGGCGAGTTCTTCTCCAGCGACACGCAATCATGCAAAAGCACCGCTGCCAGCAGCACTTCAATATCGCCACCTTCCTCAGCATGAAGAGTGCGCACGTTGTGCCAGACCCGCTGCAGGTGCGACAGATCGTGGGCGCCGTCTTCCGAGGGTTCCAGTGCGTGGGGCAGCAACCTGGCGGCGAGGATTGGCAGCGGCGCGAAAGCATCAGTCGTCATAAACGTCCTGTTAAGTGAAAACGGTTGGGGCAGCGGCTCCACATCCTCCATAGATCAGCTTTGAATTTCCAGTGTGACGAGCGTTGCGCGCCGACTTAGTATGGCGTTTCCACTTTTGACGAAGGCACGTCCATGACGATCGAAATCCGCCCGGCGACCCCCAGCGATGCTCCGCAAATCCTCGCGTTCATCACTGAACTGGCCGATTACGAACGTGCCCGCCACGAAGTCATCGCCAGCGTCGCCGACATCGAGCGCAGCCTGTTCAGCGAAGGCGCCACCGCCCACGGCCTGATCTGCCTGCGCGACGGTTTGCCGATCGGCTTTGCGGTGTTCTTCTTCAGCTATTCCACGTGGCTCGGCAGCAACTGCCTGTACCTCGAAGACCTCTACATCACTCCCGAGCAGCGCGGTGGCGGGGCCGGTAAAACCCTGCTGCGCCACTTGGCGAAAATTGCCTGCGCCAATGATTGCGGGCGTTTTGAGTGGAGCGTGCTGGACTGGAACAAGCCGGCTATCGAGTTCTATAAATCCTTGGGTGCGCAGCCACAGGAAGAGTGGGTGCGGTATCGGATGGATGGTGCGGTGCTAAGGGATTTTGCTGCGGGCAATTGATCGTTTAAAGGATCGCAGCCCTCGGCGGCTCCTAATAGGGGAGCTGCCGAGGGCTGCGATCTTTTTTTGGCTTGATCCCAAAATATGGGATGTATATTTATATATTGAGATTTTACCGTGTCAGGGTTTATAGTCCAGCTCACTCACTGCCAATAAACAAAACAGGTGAAGCGATGCTGGCGCAATTGATCGCGCTCGATTGGGGGACAACCTCATTACGTGCTTACAAACTCGCCGCAGGTGGCCAGGTGCTCGAACAGCGTTCGCTGTCATCGGGAATCATGCAGCTGCCCCGGACGCCGCGAATCATTAACGGTCTGGCATGCACCGACGGTTTTGAACTGGCCTTTGACGAGGCCTGCGGTGACTGGCTCGATGAGCAACCCGGTTTGCCGGTGATTGCCTGCGGCATGGTTGGCAGCGCGCAAGGCTGGTGCGAAGCGGCCTACCGTGACACGCCGGCAAACGTTGCCAATCTCGGAACTTCCCTACAAACCATTCGCAGTCTTCGCGGTGTCGATGTGCACATCGTGCCGGGCGTGATTCAGCGTTCGCGCCTGCCGAACGTGATGCGCGGTGAAGAAACCCAGGTCCTCGGCGTGCTGCAAAACCTGGCGGGCGAGGCGGGCAGCGATCTGTTGATCGGCCTGCCGGGCAGCCATTCGAAATGGGTGGAGGTGGCCGATGGCTGCATCGTGCATTTCGACACCTTCATGACCGGCGAAGTCTTCGCGGTGCTCAGCGAACACAGCATTCTGGGGCGCACCCAGCAACGCGGTGGGTCTTTCGATGGCGACGCGTTTGACCGTGGCGTGCAAGTGGCCCTGTCGGCGGACGGCGAAATCGGCCCGCTGTCGACGCTGTTCAGTGCCCGCAGCCTCGGGCTGACCGGCGAACTGAGCGGCAGTGCGCAACCGGATTATTTGTCCGGCCTGTTGATCGGCCATGAGCTGTCGGCGTTGGCCACGGTTCAGCGGCGTCGGCGCAACAGCGTTCATCTGCCATCGATCATTCTCATCGGCAATTCCCAACTCTGTGCCCGTTACAGCCGGGCGCTCGACGCCTGCGGTTTTGCCCGAGTGACGCTGGCCGAACAGGCCACCGAACGCGGGTTGTGGCAACTGGCGCTCGCCGCCGGGCTGATCACTCCAAACCCATCCCGTTAAACCTGACTGGAGGTCTGACATGCTCAAACAAGCATTGGCGCAAAACGGCCTGATCGCAATCCTGCGTGGCCTGCGCCCGCAGGAAGCGGCGGCTATCGGAGAAGTCCTTTACGCAGCCGGATTTCGCGTCATCGAAGTTCCGCTCAATTCCCCCGAGCCGTACGAAAGTATCCGCATCCTGCGCAGTACCTTGCCTGCCGATTGCCTGATCGGTGCCGGCACGGTGTTGACGCCGGAGCAGGTCGAGCAAGTGAAAGCCGCCGGCGGGCAGGTCATCGTCATGCCCCACAGCGATCCCAAAGTGCTGCGCGCCGCGAAGGCCGCCGGGTTGTTCCTGTCGCCTGGCGTGGCGACGCCGACCGAAGCGTTCGCTGCATTGGCTGAAGGCGCGGACGTGCTGAAGATGTTCCCCGCCGAACAAATGGGCCCGGCGGTTGTAAAAGCCTGGCTGGCGGTGTTGCCCGCCGGGACGATTCTGGCGCCGGTGGGCGGGATCACCCCGGAGAACATGCAGGTGTTTATCGATGCGGGCGTGAAGGGCTTCGGCCTCGGGTCCGGGTTGTTCAAACCGGGCATGACTGCGGCGCAAGTGGCGTCCAATGCCAAGGCCTACGTCGCTGCATGGAACGCTCTGCGTTAAGACTTTTTTGGCGCCGAGCGCGCTGCATCTAATAAGAGAGAGAAGAGATGAAAATCACTAAACTGACCACCTTCATCGTTCCGCCGCGCTGGTGCTTCCTGAAAGTGGAAACCGACGAGGGCGTGACCGGTTGGGGCGAGCCTGTGGTCGAAGGCCGTGCCCACACGGTGGCGGCTGCCGTTGAAGAATTGTCCGACTACCTGATCGGCAAAGACCCACGCAACATCGAAGACATCTGGACCGTGCTGTATCGCGGCGGCTTCTACCGGGGCGGTGCGATCCACATGAGTGCGCTTGCCGGCATCGACCAGGCGTTGTGGGACATCAAGGGCAAGGCCTTGGGTGTGTCGGTCAGCGACCTGCTCGGTGGTCAGGTGCGCGACAAGATTCGTGTCTATTCGTGGATTGGCGGTGACCGTCCGGCAGACACCGCGCGCGCCGCGAAAGAAGCGGTCAGCCGTGGTTTCACCGCCGTGAAAATGAACGGCACCGAAGAGCTGCAGTTCCTCGATTCCTTCGAGAAAGTCGACCTGGCCCTGGCCAACGTCGCCGCCGTACGTGATGCGGTCGGCCCGAACGTGGGTATCGGTGTGGACTTCCATGGCCGGGTGCACAAACCCATGGCCAAGGTGCTGATGAAGGAACTCGATCCGTACAAACTGATGTTCATCGAAGAGCCGGTGCTCAGCGAAAACTACGAAGCGCTGAAGGAGCTGGCGCCGCTGACCAGCACACCGATTGCCCTCGGTGAGCGTCTGTTCTCGCGTTGGGATTTCAAGCGCGTGCTCAGCGAAGGTTACGTCGACATCATCCAGCCGGATGCTTCTCATGCTGGTGGCATCACCGAGACTCGCAAGATCGCCAACATGGCCGAAGCCTATGACGTAGCGCTGGCGCTGCATTGCCCGTTGGGGCCGATTGCGCTGGCGGCGTGTCTGCAACTGGATGCGGTTTGCTACAACGCGTTCATCCAGGAACAGAGCCTGGGCATCCACTACAACGAGAGCAACGACCTGCTGGATTACGTCAAGGATCCGCGAGTGTTCGATTACGACAAAGGCTTCGTGAAGATTCCGAACGGCCCGGGCCTGGGGATCGAGATCAACGAGGAATACGTGATCGAACGCGCGGCGGTCGGCCACCGCTGGCGCAACCCGATCTGGCGCCATGCCGATGGCAGTTTTGCCGAGTGGTGAGTGATCGCCGACCCACCGCAAATCCCCTGTAGGAGCCGGCTTGCTGGCGATAGCGGCATATCATTCAACATTGATGGTGCCTGACACACCCCCATCGCCAGCAAGCCGGCTCCTACAGGGTTCAGTGCAAGTCTTTAGACCGACCTCAATAAACATAAGAAGAGGCATTCCCCATGCAACCGCAAACCCTCACTGGGCAGGCGTCGTTGGTGGCGCCCAGCCGCAAGCGTTTTTTCATCATGGTCCTGCTGTTCATCACCGTGGTGATCAACTATCTGGACCGCAGCAACCTGTCCATCGCCGCCCCGGCGCTGACCAGTGACCTGGGCATCGACCCGATCCATGTCGGACTGATCTTCTCCGCGTTCGGCTGGACCTACGCCGCCATGCAGATCCCCGGCGGCTGGCTGGTGGACCGCGTTCCGCCGCGCATCCTTTATAGCCTCGCCTTGCTGCTGTGGTCGATCGCCACGGTGATGCTCGGTTTCGCCGCCAGCTTCATTGCGCTGTTCGTCTTGCGCATGGCGGTCGGTGCGCTGGAAGCTCCGGCGTATCCGATCAACAGCCGCGTGGTTACCACCTGGTTCCCGGAGCGTGAGCGCGCCACGGCCATTGGTTTCTACACCTCCGGCCAGTTCGTCGGCCTGGCGTTCCTGACGCCGGTACTCGCCTGGTTGCAGCATGAATTTGGCTGGCACATGGTGTTCGTCAGCACCGGTGCGGTGGGCATTCTCTGGGCGGTGATCTGGTACGCGGTGTATCGCGAACCGCGGGATTTCAAAGGCGCCAATGACGCTGAAATCGACCTGATCCGCGAAGGTGGCGGGCTGGTGGATATTCAGGCCGAGCAAGCGAAGGTCAAGGCGAAATTCAGCTGGACCGACCTCGGCATCGTCCTGACCAAGCGCAAGTTGTGGGGCATTTACCTTGGCCAGTTCTGCCTCAACTCGACGTTGTGGTTTTTCCTGACGTGGTTCCCGACCTACCTGGTGAAGTACCGCGGCATGGATTTCATCAAGTCCGGCCTGCTGGCATCGTTGCCGTTTCTCGCCGCTTTCGTCGGCGTACTCTGTTCCGGGTTCTTCTCCGACTTCCTGATCCGACGCGGCTAAACGGTGGGTTTCGCCCGCAAGTTGCCGATCATTGGCGGCTTGCTGATTTCCACCTCGATCATCGGCGCCAATTTCGTCGAGTCGACGCCGCTGGTGATTGCCTTCCTCGCCTTGGCGTTCTTCGGCAACGGTCTGGCTTCGATCACCTGGTCACTGGTTTCAACGCTGGCACCGGCACGCTTGTTGGGGCTGACCGGCGGGGTGTTTAACTTCATCGGCAACCTGTCGGCGATTGCCACGCCGATTGTCATCGGTTTCCTCGCCAGCGGTGATTCGTTCGCTCCAGCGATCACCTACATCTCGGTTCTCGCGTTGTTGGGGGCGCTTTCCTACATTCTGCTGGTCGGGAAGGTCGAGCGTATCAAGTTGTAGTCGTAGCCGTCGGGCGACCATAATGCCGCCCGTTCACTCGCTCAACGGTAAAGGCTGGATATGCAGGAAGACGCCCCAAAAATCGCCAAGGACGCCGCGCCGACCGGCACTCAGACCCTGCTTCGCGGTCTGGGTGTGGTTCAGGCCGTGGCCAGTGGCGCCCGCGATCTCAAGGAAATCGCCCGGCTGATCGGCACGACGCGCAGCACCACCCATCGTCTGGCCAGTTGCCTGGTGGACGAGCGTTATCTGCGCGTGGTGCCGCAAGTCGGTTATTTGCTGGGGCCGAAGCTGATCGAGCTGGGCTTTCAGGCGCGTGAGGAATTGCCGCTGGTCACGTTGGCCGGTCCGTATCTGGATGAGTTGTCGGCGTTGACCGGCGACACCATTCACCTGGCGATTCGCGAGGGCGACGAGGTGCTGTACCTGCACAAGAATCCGGGGCGCAATGGTCCGGAAATGCGTTCGCGGGTTGGCCACCGCATGCCGTTGGCGCGCACCGGGATCGGCAAGGCGCTGATGCTCGATGACACGCAGGAAGAATGGCAACGGCTGTACGAAGTCAGCCTGCCGGCGGGTGGGAAAAATCAGTTCTGGCCGCAGCACCCGGAGCAATCCTGGGAGCAGTTTCAGCAGCGCATGATTGAGTACGTGGCGGGCGGTTACGCCTTCGACCTGGAAGACAACGAACCGTCGATCCGCTGCGTGGCGGCGCCGATCCGTGACGCCAGCAAGCGCATCGTCGCCGGCATCAGCATTGCCAGCACCGTGCCGTACATGCCGCTGGAAAAAATGGCCGAGCTGATTCCCCTGATCAAAGGGGTCACGGCCCGGCTCTCGGCGGAGCTTGGCTTGAAGGTATAAACCGCTAAGGTCTGATCAGACTTTCAGCGTCGCCATGTCGATGACGAAGCGGTATTTCACGTCACCGGCGATCATGCGTGCGTAAGCCTCGTTGATCTGGCGGATGTCGAGCATTTCGATGTCGCAGGTGATGTTGTGCTCGGCGCAGAAATCCAGCACTTCCTGGGTTTCGGCGATGCCGCCGATCAGCGAGCCGGCCAGTACCCGGCGGCCGAGTACCAATTTGGCCGCGTGGACCGGTGGATCAATCGGTTCAATCAACCCCACCAGAATGTGCACGCCGTCGAAACGCAGCGTGTCGAGGTAGGGATTGAGGTCGTGCTGCACCGGAATGGTGTCCAGCAGGAAGTCGAAATGGCCGGCAGCGGCTTTCATCTGCTCGGCATCGGTGGACACGATCACATGGTCCGCGCCCTGACGACGACCTTCTTCAGCCTTGCTTGCCGAACGGGTGAACAGCGTCACTTCCGCGCCCATAGCCTTGGCAAACTTGATGCCCATGTGGCCGAGGCCGCCCATGCCGAGAATCCCGACCTTGTCGCCCGCTTTCACGCCGTAGTGC
The DNA here is from genome assembly GCF_019946615.1 of Pseudomonas sp. BF-R-01. Classification (NCBI taxonomy): domain Bacteria; kingdom Pseudomonadati; phylum Pseudomonadota; class Gammaproteobacteria; order Pseudomonadales; family Pseudomonadaceae; genus Pseudomonas; species Pseudomonas sp. BF-R-01. The sequence goes on along the minus strand of NZ_JAGYFX010000032.1, from coordinate 5,726 downwards.
TTGAGCGGCGAGTAGGTGGTGATGCCGGCGCAGAGGATCGGCGCGGCGCTGGCCAGGTCAAGTTTTTCCGGGATGCGCACCACGAAGTGCTCGCTGACCACGATGCTGTCGGAGTAACCGCCCATGGTGTTGCTGCCATCGACCCGGTCGGGTGTGGCGTAGGTCATGGTCGGACCTTCGAGGCAATATTGTTCGAGGTTGGCCTGGCAGGCTTCGCAGCTGCGGCACGAATCGACCATGCAGCCGACGCCGACCAGATCGCCGACTTTATGTTGGGTGACATTCGCACCGATGGCGGTCACTTTGCCTACGATCTCGTGGCCGGGCATCAGCGGGTAAACGGCAATGCCCCACTCATTGCGCGCCTGATGGATGTCGGAATGGCAGACGCCGCAGTAGAGAATCTCGATCGCCACGTCGTCGGCACGCGGGCTGCGGCGTTCGAATTTCACGGGGGCAAGGGGAGTGGTGGCCGACTGGGCGGCGTATCCGATGGCGGTGTACATGGTGGACCTCGCAAAAAGCATGACAGGTGAGGCGGCGCATTCTGGGCGCCGTACCATTACGCGGCCATGGCGATTCCTCCGGGTGTCATGCCTATTCCTCCGGCATCTGCGTTCGTTGGGTCCAATGGGCAATCAGACCTGCGATGATGCTTTCATCCCTTTTTCCGTGATTATTTTGTGAAGAGCTCCCATGTTGTTGACCCGTCATCTCGATGCCAATGCCACGCTGGTTTCGCTGATTGAGCCACTGGCGACCCGCGACGGTTTCACCCAGACCGGGTTGCCCGGTGTGCAAGTTCTGCGCGCGAGTTGTGACGTCGCCCGTGGCCCGCATATTTATGAACCGAGCCTGATGATCATCGCCCAGGGCAGCAAACTGGCGTATCTGGGGCCGCGAACCCTGGAATACGGCGCCGGGCATTACTTGATTCAAGCGTTGCCGGTGCCGTTCGAGTGCGAAACCTTTGCCTTGCCGAATGCGCCGCTGCTCGGGGTTTCCGTGGCGATTGACCGGGTGCTGCTGGGGGAATTGGTGCTGGCGATGGGACTGGCGCCGGGACGGCACATTGCGGCGCAGACGCCGGAGTCGATGACCTCGGTGGTGCTCGACGACGGCATGCGCGGCTGTGTGGAGCGGTTGTTGCGTTGTCTGCACGATCCTCTGGAGGCGCGGATCATGGGGCCGTCACACCTGCGCGAGTTGTTGTTCGTCGCGTTGCGCGGGCCGCAGGCCGATGTGTTGCGTGCGCTGGTGGAACAGCAGGGGCAGTTCGCCCGTGTCGCGGCGTCGATCAGCCATTTGCATGCGCACTACGCCGAACCCTTGAACGTCGAGACCCTGGCCAGTTGCGCGAACATGAGTGCGTCGACTTTTCATGAGCATTTCAAGCGCAGCACGTTGCTGTCACCGGTGCAGTATTTGAAGCGATTGCGCTTGCTCAAGGCGCAGACGTTGCTGGTGGCGGAGGGCTTGGGCGTGGCGCAGGTGGCGCATCGGGTCGGGTATCAGAGCACGTCGCAGTTCAGTCGGGAGTACAAGCGCTACTTTGAGCGTAATCCCGGTGATGAGCGCGCTGCCTGAACCGTTGCGAACCCCTGTAGGAGCCGGCTTGCCGGCGATAGCGGCGTGCCAGACACCGATAATGCCGAATGACACACCGCCATCGCCGGCAAGCCGGCTCCTACAGGACAGTGTTGGGGTATGAATTGCGGGCAACAAAAAGGCCCCCATTTAGGGAGCCTTGATGTTCAGCGAGTCAACTTACATGTTCGGGTAAGTCGGGCCGCCAGCACCTTCCGGTGCCACCCAGGTGATGTTCTGTGCAGGGTCCTTGATGTCGCAGGTCTTGCAGTGAACGCAGTTCTGGGCGTTGATCTGGAAGCGCTTCTCGCCGTCTTCCTTGGTGACCACCTCATACACGCCGGCCGGGCAGTAACGCTGGGCAGGTTCATCGTACATCGGCAGGTTCTTGGCGATCGGGATGCTCAGGTCGGCCAGCTTCAGGTGGCAAGGCTGTTCTTCTTCGTGGTTGGTACCGGAGATGAACACCGAGCTGAGTTTGTCGAAACTGATTTTGCCATCCGGTTTCGGGTAGTCGATCTTCTTGCAGTCGGCCGCGAGTTTCAGGCAAGCGTAATCCGGCTTGGTGTCGTGCAGGGTGAACGGCAGTTTGCCGCCGAAGATGTTCTGGTCCAGCCAGTTGAAACCACCGCCGACGATGGCGCCGAACTTGTGGATCGCCGGGCCGAAGTTGCGGCTGGCGAACAGCTCGTCGTAGAGCCAGCTCTTCTTGAACGCATCGACGTAAGTGGTCAGTTCTTCGGTGCCGTCCTTTTCAGCGAACAGCGCCTCGGCCACGGATTCAGCAGCGAGCATGCCGGACTTCATCGCAGTGTGGCTGCCTTTGATCTTGGCGAAGTTCAGGGTGCCGAGGTCGCAACCGATCAGCGCGCCGCCCTTGAAGACCATTTTCGGCAGCGAGTTCAGGCCGCCCTTGCAGATGGCGCGCGCGCCGTAGCTGATGCGCTTGCCGCCTTCCAGGTACTGCTTGAGCACCGGGTGATGCTTGAGGCGCTGGAACTCGTCGAACGGCGACAGGTAGGTGTTGCTGTAGGACAGATCAACGATCAGACCGACCACCACCTGGTTGTTTTCCAGGTGATAGAGGAACGAGCCGCCGGTGTTCTCGGTGCCCATGATGTCCAGCGGCCAGCCGGCGGTGTGCACCACCAGGCCTGGCTGATGTTTAGCCGGGTCGATTTCCCAGATTTCTTTCAGGCCGATGCCGTAGTGCTGGGCATCGGCTTCGCTGTCGAGGTTGAAGCGCTTGATCAACTGCTTGCCGATGTGGCCACGGCAGCCTTCGGCGAACAGCGTGTACTTGCCGCGCAATTCCATGCCTGGGGTGTACAGGCCTTCTTTCGGGTTGCCTTCGCGGTCAACGCCCAGATCACCGGTGATGATCCCGCGCACCACGCCGTTCTCGTCGAACAGTGCTTCCTGCGCGGCGAAGCCCGGGTAGATTTCCACGCCCAGGTTTTCGGCCTGCTGAGCCAGCCAGCGGCACAGGTTGCCCAGGGAGATGATGTAGTTGCCTTCGTTGTGCATGGTCTTGGGCACAAAGAGGTCGGGAATCTTCTGCGCGCTGTCGGCGTTTTTCAGCACGAAGATGTCATCGCGGGTGACCGGCGTGTTCAGCGGCGCGCCAAGTTCTTTCCAGTCCGGGAACAGTTCGTTCAGGGCGCGTGGTTCGAACACGGCACCGGACAGGATGTGAGCACCCACTTCGGAGCCTTTTTCGACCACGCAGACGCTGATTTCCTTACCGGCTTCAGCAGCCTTCTGCTTCAAGCGGCAGGCGGCGGAAAGACCAGCGGGGCCGGCACCGACGATGACCACGTCGAATTCCATGTATTCGCGTTCCACAGGTTATCTCCTACTCAAGGCTCAACAGTTTTTTTTCTAATTGGAGGTTTGGTGTCGCATCCATGAATTCCTGCACGAGGCAGGAAGAGGACAATCGATGAACCACCTTTCTCTTTGGGTGGCGCATTATATCTACACCACTCTTAGCGTCCAATACAAACGTTTGTTTGAATCGGCTCAAAGCCAGAGAAATCAAAGTCACGCGGCTTATGACTGGCCATTTTGCCGTATTGACCGGAATAGGCGTTCCGGTCAAGATACGGTCGGTTTTGCGCTCGCCGTAGGCTGACTGTTGGTTTCAAGAGCACCTCTAAAGACAGGGCGATGGCAGTACAAGGTGATGTGCAGCGCAGTGTTGGCGCGCAGTTTACACGCCACGATATTTAATGACTTGTTGGTCACTACTGACGAACGGTCATCAACGTCATGAGCGATGGTCACTTGACACGTATGCCGGCGTTTTTAGAGGTGCCCTTGCGCCCGATGAGCATCAACCGCCAGGTTCGCCTAGGCGACTTTCTTTTCACCGGAGAGTAACGAGGAATCCATGAAGGTTCTTGTAGCTGTCAAACGCGTTGTGGATTACAACGTCAAGGTTCGCGTCAAGGCGGACAATTCCGGCGTCGACCTCGCCAACGTGAAGATGTCGATGAACCCGTTCTGCGAAATCGCAGTGGAAGAAGCCGTACGCCTGAAAGAGAAAGGCGTTGCGACTGAAATCGTCGTCGTCTCCATCGGCCCGTCCACCGCTCAAGAGCAACTGCGCACCGCGCTGGCTCTGGGTGCCGACCGCGCCATCCTCGTCGAATCCGCTGAAGATCTGACTTCCCTGGCCGTTGCCAAGCTGCTCAAAGCCGTTGTCGACAAGGAGCAGCCTCAGCTGGTGATCCTCGGCAAACAGGCCATCGACAGCGACAACAACCAGACTGGCCAGATGCTCGCTGCATTGAGCGGCTACGGTCAGGGCACCTTCGCGTCCAAAGTCGAAGTGTCCGGCGACAGCGTTGCCGTGACCCGCGAAATCGACGGCGGCGCGCAGACAGTTTCCCTGAAACTGCCGGCCATCGTCACCACCGACCTGCGTTTGAACGAGCCGCGCTACGCGTCCCTGCCAAACATCATGAAAGCCAAGAAGAAGCCTCTCGAAGTGCTGACTCCGGACGCTTTGGGCGTTTCCACCGCCTCCACCAACAAGACCGTGAAAGTCGAAGCGCCTGCTGCACGCAGCGCGGGTATCAAGGTCAAGTCGGTGGCTGAACTGGTCGAGAAACTGAAAAACGAAGCGAAGGTAATCTAAATGACTATCTTGGTTATTGCTGAACACGACAACAAAGTGCTGGCCCCGGCCACGCTGAACACTGTGGCCGCTGCTGCCAAAATCGGCGGCGACATCCACGTGCTGGTTGCAGGTCAGGGCGCTGGCGCCGTGGCTGAAGCCGCTGCGAAAATCGCTGGCGTGGCAAAAGTGCTGGTGGCCGACAACGCCGCCTACGCTCATCAACTGCCGGAAAACGTCGCGCCACTGGTTGCCGAGCTGGGCAAGGGCTACAGCCACATCCTGGCTGCCGCCACTTCCAACGGCAAAAACATCCTGCCGCGCGTTGCCGCTCAGCTGGACGTTGACCAGATCTCCGAGATCATCTCGGTTGAAAGCGCTGACACCTTCAAGCGCCCGATCTACGCCGGTAACGCCATCGCTACCGTTCAGTCGAACGCTGCGGTCAAAGTGATCACCGTGCGTGCCACCGGTTTCGACCCGGTTGCCGCTGAAGGCGGTTCGGCTGCCGTTGAAGCAGTTGCTGCTGCGCACAACGCCGGCACTTCGAGCTTCGTTGGTGAAGAACTGGCCAAGTCCGATCGTCCGGAACTGACCGCTGCCAAGATCGTCGTTTCCGGCGGCCGCGGCATGCAGAACGGCGACAACTTCAAACACCTGTACGCCCTGGCCGACAAGCTGGGCGCTGCCGTCGGTGCTTCCCGCGCCGCGGTCGACGCAGGTTTCGTACCCAACGACATGCAGGTCGGCCAGACCGGCAAGATCGTTGCTCCACAGCTGTACATCGCGGTCGGTATCTCCGGCGCGATCCAGCACTTGGCCGGCATGAAAGACTCCAAAGTGATCGTCGCGATCAACAAGGACGAAGAAGCGCCGATCTTCCAGGTGGCCGATTACGGCCTGGTGGCGGACCTGTTCGAAGCCATCCCTGAGTTCGAGAAGCTGGTCTAATCCAGCCGCTTGACCTATAAAGAGCCCGACCTTTTGGTCGGGCTTTTTTTTTGCTCTTCTGTAGGAG
>NZ_JAGYFX010000031.1:0-60878 GCF_019946615.1 Pseudomonas sp. BF-R-01 | reverse complement strand
GCGGTGTGTCAGTCAATATCTCTGCTGAATGACACACCGCTTTCGCGAGCAAGCCCGCTCCCACAGGGGATTTTCGGTGTATTAGGTGAACGCTGCCAGCAGATCCTCTTCAAAGGCTTTCTGCGCATCCCCCGGCACCTGCGCACGGTGGCGGGCGAGGTGGAATGCCACGTCGAAACTCATGTCGCTGCGGCGCACAGCCCTGAGCAGTCCTTTGTCCTCCCAACTGCGGGCAAAGTGGCTGGGCAGGTAACCGACATGCTTGCCGGACAAAATAAAGGCGAGGGTGCCTTCGACCTGTTCCGAGCGCGCCGAGCACCGCTTGCCCTGAAAGGGCTCGTCGCTGCGCAGAAAGCGGTAAGGGTGATCCACCCGGTCGCACGCCTGCAACGCTTGATCGTCCGGCGCCTCGTCGGTGAACAGCGGGTGGCCGGCGGCGCAATACAAGTGCTGGGTTTCGCTGAACAGTTCGCGGTAGTCAAACGCGCTCTGCACCTGTGAGAAATAGCCGATCGCCAGGTCCAGCCGTTGTTGCAGCAGCAAGCGCTCCATCTCGCCAGGCATGGCGCTGATCAATTCGATACGCACCGACTCATCGCGTTCGCGAAAGCGCCGGATCGCCTCGGCCACCCGTTGCAGCACCGATTGATCCACGGCTTCGGACAGCCCCAGGCGCACCTCGCCGATCAGCCGACCAGCCACGCCATTGGATTGATGACGGAACGCTTCAATGGATTCGAACAGTCCGCGTGTCGCGGTCAACAGTTGTTCACCTTTGGGGGTGATCCTGAATCCACCCTTGCCGCGACTGCACAGCCGATAGCCGAGCCGGGTTTCAAGCCTGGCCATTTGCTGGCTGATGCTCGACTGGCTCAGGCCCAGTTCACCCTGGGCTGCGCTGAAACCGCCGCATTCCACCACGCTGACGAACAGGCGCAGCAATTGCAGATCCACATCGTGAAGCTGGCCGAGCATCAAACATTACTCCGCGATAAAGTCAGGGTAACTGACTTGGTATTTTTCCAATGTATCCGACGTCGCATGCTGGGGCCACTTCCTCTGGTCAGGTGTTCGTCATGGCTCCTCTATTCAAGCTGTGTTTACCCGCGCTGTTCCTTGCCGCCTCCGTGTCGGCCCATGCCGAGGAGAAGGTCGTCAATCTTTACAGTTGGGCCGATTACGTGGCCCCGGAAACCTTGCAGCGCTTCGAGCAGGAAACCGGCATTCACGTGCGCTACGACACGTTCGATTCCTCGGAAGTCCTGGAAACCAAGTTGCTCACCGGCGGCAGCGGCTATGACGTGGTGGTGCCGTCGTCCAGCGTGCTGGCGCGCGGATTGGCGGCGGGTGCCTTGAAGGCGATTCCCCACGAAGGCCTCAAGGGCTACGCCAACCTCGATCCGGATTTGCTGGAAAAACTCGCCGCGGTCGATCCCGGCAACCGCTACGGCGTGCCGTACACCTGGGGCACGCTTGGGCTCGGGATGAATGTGGAGGCGGTGAAAAAGCGCTTGCCGGATGTGCCGCTCAACAGCCTCGACTTGCTGTTCAAACCCGAATACGCCAGCAAGCTGAAAGATTGCGGCGTGGCGATCATCGATTCGCCGCAGGAAGTGATCGGCCTGGCGCTGCACTACCTCGGTAAAGATCCCTACAGCACCGACAAGTCTGATCTGTCAGCCGCCGAGGCGTTATTGCATCAGTTGCAGCCGAATGTGCTGTACGTCGCCAGTGGCCGGCAAATCAACGATCTGGCCAACGGCAGCGTCTGCCTGGCCTTGACCTACAACGGTGACGCGAGCATGGCCGCCGATCAGGCGCGCAAGGCCAACAAACCGTATGAAGTGGCGTACCGGATTCCCAAGGAAGGCACGCTGGTCTGGCAGGACAACCTGGCCATCCCCAAGGACGCGCCGCACCCCGAAGCCGCCCGCGCCTTTATCGAGTTCATGTTGCGTCCCGAATCCGTGGCGGCGCTGACCAACACGCTGTTCTTTGCCACGGCCAACCAGGCCGCCACACCGCTGGTGGATGAGGCAGTACGCAGCGATCCCGACATTTACCCCCTCGCCGATGTGCGCGAGCGGTTGTACGCCGACCGCAGCATGAGCCTCAAGGACATGCGTCAGCGCACCCGTTTGTGGACCACTTTCCGTAGCCGCCAGTAAATAAACAAGAAGGAGCACCTGATGGACGTCCCAGTGCAAAACGATCAGGCCATGACCCGCGACAGTCTCTACGGGACTGCCGCCGAAAGTACCTACGCCGGTATCACCAGTTTCATGCGTCGCCGGTACAGCCGCGACTTGCGCGGTGTCGATGTGGCCGTCAGCGGCGTGCCGTTCGATACCGCCACCAGCAACCGTCCCGGCGCGCGTTTCGGACCGCGCGGCATTCGTGCGGCGGCCACCGGGATCGCCTGGGAGCGGCATTGGCCATGGACGTTCGACCCGTTCGATCATCTGGCGGTGATCGACTACGGTGATTGCGACTTCGATTACGGCTCGCCGCAGTCGGTGCCGGAAAGCATTGAAGCCCACGCCGAGCACATTCTGAATGCCGGTTGCGCCATGTTGACGTTCGGCGGCGATCACTTCATCAGTTATCCATTGCTCAAGGCACATGCCCGTAAACATGGGGCGCTGTCGTTGATTCACTTCGACGCGCACAGCGACACCTGGCCGGATGAAGAGGGCAAGCGCGTCGATCACGGCACGATGTTCTGGCACGCGGCCAAGGAAGGTCTGGTGGACCCGTCGCGCTCGGTGCAGATCGGTTTGCGCACCACCAATGACGATCATCAGGGCTTTCAGGTGCTGGACGCGCGGCAAGTGCATCGGCGTGGGGTGGACGCGATTGTTGAAGCGATTCGCGCACGGGTCGGCGACAACCCGGTGTACCTGACGTTCGACATCGATTGCCTCGACCCGGCGTTTGCACCCGGCACCGGCACACCGGTGTGTGGCGGTTTGAGCACGGTACAGGCGCTGGAAATCCTCGGCGGCTTGCGCGGGATCAATCTGGTGGGGATGGACGTGGTGGAAGTTGCGCCGGCCTACGACAGTGCGGACATTACCTCACTGGCGGCGGCGACGTTGGCGATGGAGATGCTGTGTTTGTATGCGGCGAAGCATAAGGTCGATCAATAACCGTGCTGACGCCATCGCCGGCAAGCCGGCTCCTACAGGATTGCGCCGAACACAACAGGTGTGAACGCCGCAAAACTTGTAGGAGCCGGCTTGCCGGCGATGCTTTTTCAGGCGACCGGGATTATTGGCAGGTCCAGGGTTTCGCCCCCGCTGAATCGCGCAAAAGAACCGGCAATGGACTCATGCGGCACCCCCTTCGCCACTTCGCTGATGCCATCCAGCCGCGACAACTGATCGGCACTCAACTGCACATCCAACGCGCCCAACGTCGCATCCAGCTGCTCACGCGTACGCGAACCCAGAATCGGAATCAGCGCCGTGGTCGAGCGTTTGGCTTTTTCCCGCAGCCAGGCAATGGCCACGTGCGTCGGGCTGGCGTCCAGCTCTGCCGCGACCGCGAGCAAGGTGTCGAGCAGGGCGGTTTCGCGGGCACTTTTCTCGGCGTGTACCAGCATGCCCAGTTTGGCGGCACGGCTGTTCTCGTCGTTGGTGCGGTATTTGCCGGTCAGGAACCCGCCACCCAGCGGCGACCATAAGGTCGCGGCCAGCCCCAACGCTTCGGCCATCGGCAGTTGTTCACGTTCGGCCGTGCGCTCGGCGAGGCTGTACTCGACCTGAATGGCGGCAATCGGCGCAAAACCGCGAACTTCAGCCAGCAGGTCGGCGCGGGCGATGCGCCAGGCCGGGAAGTTCGACAGCCCGGCATAATGAATCTTGCCGGCGCGCACCAGATCATCAAAACCACGGAGGATTTCTTCCATGGGCGTGACACCGTCGCTCATGTGCGCCCAGAACAGGTCGATGTGCTCGGTCTTGAGCCGTGTCAGGCTTTCTTCCACGGCGCGGACCATGTTCTTGCGGTTGTTGCCGGTGTAGGAAATGCCTGCGGCTGGCGTAGTCCCCAACGTGTATTTGGTGGCGATGACCAGGCGATCGCGCTCAGCGGCGATGAATTCACTGAGCATGGCTTCCGACTGGCCACCCTGATAGCCATTGGCGGTGTCGATGAAATTACCGCCGGCCTCCAGGTAGCCATCAAAGATGCGCTTGGCTTCATCGCGTTCGGCGCCATGTCCCCAACCCGTACCAAAGTTACCGGCACCCAGCGCCAGTTCCGCAACGCGCAAGCCGGTTTTTCGGCCGAACACTTTGTAATGCATGAGATGACTCCTGAAGGAAGACGCTGCGGATTAATATAAATGTCGTAAGACATGTATTTAAGATGATGCTAGTCATGTATTCAGTCAAGGTGCTTTTTCATGAGTGGCAAAACGGGCCCGTGGTTACTGCCACTTTCTGACAGGGGGCTCTGCTAATCTGCGACATCCTTTCCGAAAAGAGCCTGCCGATTGTGTCTCGCACCACGCGTTTACTGACCTTGTTGCAAGTGCTGCGCGGCAAAAGTCGTCCGGTCACGGCGGCGACACTCGCCAGCGAGCTTGAGATCTCCGAGCGTACGCTCTATCGCGACATCGCGGAACTCACCGCACTGGGCGCGCCGATCTACGGTGAGGCGGGGATCGGATACGTGTTGCGCAGCGGTTTGTTCCTGCCGCCGTTGATGCTCAATGCCGATGAAACCGAAGCCATCGTGCTGGGCCTGCGTTACGTGGATCAGCGCGGCGATGAAGTGTTGAGCAAAGCGGCAGCCGATGCGTTGGCCAAGATTGCTGCGGTACTAGCCCCCGAAGCGCTGGACGCTCTGCGCAACCCTACGGTGATGCCGGGCCCGCCCGGTTATGGCTTCGCGCCAAATGCCGTGCCGCTGAATGCGTTTCGCCAGGCGATTCGCGATCAGGCCAAGCTGCACATCGACTATGCGGACGCACAGCAAGTGCCGAGTCAGCGGCTGATCTGGCCGCTGGCGCTGGGGTTTCTCAATGAAGTGCGGATCATCGTCGCCTGGTGTGAGTTGCGTAGTGCCTATCGGACTTTTCGTACCGACCGGATTTCGGCGGCGAGCGAGCAGGGCGAGCGTTATCCGGGGCGGCGCAGCGATCTGCTGCGCACCTGGCGCAAGCAGATGCAACTGGATGAAGCCGGGCGCTTCACTCCTGACAAGAACTGACACAGGCGTGTTCTAGCATGGCCTCAGAATCAACCAACAAGGAGCTGTCACCATGTCCCATCCTGCCTCTGCACTGGCGCCCGCCATCGCCGCTTACATTGCTGCCGCCAATGCCCGCGACACCTCGACGGTCGCCAGTTTTTTCGCTGAGGACGCCAATGTGTTCGATGAAGGTCAACACCGGATTGGCACCCAGGCTATCGCCCAATGGATGCAAGACACCGCCCGGCGTTACCAGCCAAAGGTCGAAGTGCTCGACGTACAACAGCGCACCGGCAAGGTGCTGGTGCACAACCTGATCTCCGGGACGTTTCCCGGCAGCCCGCTGGAATTGCGCTACATGTTTCGCCTGAACGAGCAAGGCAAGATCGCCCGGCTGGACATTTCACTGTAGACGTCGCGTCACGATGGCATACTGCCGCGCATGAATGCCGACTCCCCGTTAAGCGCCTGGCAACACGCCATCGAACAGAAGGGCTTCGTCCAGGACGAAGCCCAGGAACATGCCGTCTGGGCGTTGCAAAAATGCCATGAAGCGTTGCATGAAGGTCAGACGCCGGTCACGGGCGTGTACCTGTGGGGACCGGTTGGGCGTGGCAAGACCTGGCTGATGGATCAGTTTTACCAAAGCCTGCAGGTCCCGGCCCGTCGCCAGCACTTTCACCATTTTATGGGGTGGGTGCATCAACGCTCGTTTCAGCTGACCGGCACCGCCGATCCACTCAAAGCCCTGGCCCGCGAGCTGAGCGAAGAAGTCCGCGTGTTGTGTTTCGATGAGCTGTTCGTCAACGACATTGGCGACGCAATCATTCTCGGGCGCTTGTTTCAGGTGATGTTCGAGGAGGGCGTGGTGGTGGTTTGCACGTCCAATCAGCCGCCGGACATGCTGTACGCCGATGGCTTCAACCGCGACCGCTTCGTGCCCGCGATCGAGGCGATCAAGCAGCACATGCAGGTGATCGCGGTGGATGGCGGCGAAGATCATCGCCTGCATCCCGGCGCTGGTTTGCAACGCTATTGGGTCGCCGCGCCAGGGCAACCCGGCGCGTTGGAGGATGTGTTCAAGGCCCTGACCGCCGGGCAGTCAGTCTCCAGTGAACCGATCAAGGTCGGTTACCGCTCGCTGAATGTGGTGCAGGCCAGTGAAACCGTGCTCTGGAGCCGATACGCCGATCTCTGTGAACAACCCTTTGCCGCCATGGATTTCATGGCCCTGTGCGACACCTTCAGGGCTATTCTGTTGAGTGACGTGCCCAACCTCAGCGCGCAAAAACGCGCCGGCCGCATTGCCCGTGGCACCGAAGACGGGGTCGAGCGGGTGGTGGCGGGTGATCGCGAGTTGCCGCAATTGTCGGTGCACGACGACGGTGTGCGGCGCTTCATCGCGTTGGTGGACGAATGCTATGACCGCAAAGTGCCGCTGTACCTCGAAGCCCAGGTGCCGATGGAATCGCTCTACACCGAAGGCTATCTGGAATTCCCGTTCCGCCGCACACTCAGTCGCCTACAGGAAATGCAGCTGCAACGTTTCGCCGACGCTTGAACCCAAGGAGCCGCGAACATGAATCAGCCCTTGTCCCACCATTTGCTGACCATGGCTTATCAGAACGCCTGGGCCAATCATCGACTGGCCAAGGCCTGGAGCCAGTTGAGCGCAGAGGAGCTGGCTGCGCCGCGCGTCAGTTTCTTCCCCAGCCTGCGTGCGACCCTCAACCACATCCTGACCTGCGACTGGTTTTACATGGATGCGCTGGAACGGGAGTTGCGTGGCGATGTTCCGCATCCTGAATGCACGGTGTTCTTCAACAAAGACGAGCCGTTCACCACTGCCGCTGACCTGCAGCGCGAACAGGCCCAGGTTGACCGCCGCTTGATCGCCTACTGCGAGCAAATGCGCGACGCCGACCTGGGCAAAATCGTGACAATCGCCCGAGACACGCCGCAATACGACAGCCGTTTGCGCCTGCTGTCTCATCTGCTCGAGCATCAGATCCATCATCGCGGGCAGGTACACGCCATGCTCAGCGGCACGTCGGTTGCGCCACCACAACTGGACGAGTTTTTCTGCGCCGGGGAGTCGGGCCTGAGGGCGGCGGATTTCGCCGAGCTGGGGTGGACCGAAGCATTGATCTGGGGGTATTGAAAGCGGATTCTCCCTGTGGGAGCGAGCCTGCTCGCGATGGACGTCAACGATAACGCGGGCTTGCTTTTTAAACGCGGCGCTCTCAGGCTCATCGCGAGCAGGCTCGCTCTCACAATCGAGGATGGAAATGGAATCCGCAGAAATTCTAGTGCTTCAGGCCAGTTACACCAATCCGGTGCATGCCGAGGCGATAGGTCAGGTGTTGAATCATTACGCCGAGGACCCGATGGGTATCGGTCATTCTTTGCCGGCCGAGGTGCTGGAGCACCTTCCGAGGGAACTCGCCAAACGTCCCCATGCGTACAGCGTGCTGGCGTTCGTCGGGGGCGAGCCGGCAGGGCTGGTCAATTGCTTTGAAGGTTTTTCGACGTTTGCCTGTCGGCCATTGGTCAACGTGCATGACGTGGTGGTGGTGAAACAGTTTCGCGGATTGGGCCTGAGCCAGAAGATGCTGCAAAAGGTCGAGGAAATCGCCCGTCAGCGCGGCTGCTGCAAAATCACGCTGGAGGTGCTGGAAGGCAATGCCGTGGCGCAGTCGTCCTACGCTAAATTCGGCTTCAGCGCTGGCATGTTCGATCCGGAGCACGGCCGGATGCTGTTCTGGACCAAACCCCTTTAACCTACCGCGCACCGCGTTCTGTAGGAGCCAGCTTGCTGGCGATGGCAATTTTGAAGACGCCATCGCCAGCAAGCTGGCTCCTACAGGTCCGAGATTCCACGCCGGTTCAAGGCTTGTAGTGCTCGGTCACTTGCGCCGTTTGATCGTCCGGAACCCGGACCTCAGCGGTTTGCTGGCTTTGATTCTCCTGTTGGCTGAGCCGCAGGCTTTCGTAGTAATAGCGCATGCGTTCTGCGCCACCTTCGGCAAATGCGCTGACCGAAACGAACGTCATCAGGCCGGCAACGATCAAGGGTGTACATTTCATGGTTCGCCTCCCAAAACGGATATCGGGTGCTTTTCATCCATGAAGCAATGTCGCGAGAACATTATCTGCCGATTTCGTCGATTGGGAATTAACTGCGCCTAGAGTTTCCAGTCCAGGCTCAGTGTCACCGTACGCGGATCACCCCAATACACACCGTTATAGAAACCGACGTTGTCGTAATACTTCTTGTCGAACAGGTTCTCGACGTTGAGCGAGGCGGACAGGTGCGGGTCGAACTCGTAACGTGACATCAGGTTGACCACGGTGTACGCGCCTTGCCGGATGTTTGTGCGTTCAGTTATCACATTGCCAGCGGCGTTGCGTCCGACCGGGCGATTGGCGGCGCGGTAAACGTCACTTTGCCAGTTCACTGCACCGCCCACGGTCAGGGCCTGCCAGTCGCCAGGCAAGCGATACGAAGTCGACACCCGAAGCAGGTTCAGCGGCTGACTGGTATTGGTGCGTTTTTCTTCGCCATTGACCGAGTGGGTGTAGGTGTAACCGGCGGTCATGTTCCAGTGCGGCATGACCTCGCCGGAGAGCTCGGCTTCGAACCCCTGTACCTTGTTGCCCTTACCGCTGGAGGTGTAGAACTCCTCGCCGGTAACCGGGTCCGGCGGCACCGAATCGTCGCGTTCGGCGACATTGTCCTGTTTGCTCCAGAACACGGCGGTGGCGAGGTTCAGTCGCTCTTCCAGCAGGCTGCCCTTGAGGCCAAGTTCATAGTTGCTGCCCACCACCGGTTCGAGGTACTTGCGGCTGCTGTCGCGGTTGGTTTGTGGCTTGAAGATATCGGTGTAGCTGATGTAAGCCGTGTATTCGGGCGTCAGGTCGTACAGCAGTCCGGCGTATGGCGTCCATAGGTCGTTGTGTTGCTGGCGGGTAACTTCGGACTCGCTCAACTGCAGATTGTCGGTGTAACTGTTAGCCGTTTTCGACGCTTTCCAGCTGCCATAGCGGCTGCCGAGGACGGCGTGCAGATTGTCGGTCAACGTCAGGCGAGTGGCCAGGTAACCGGCCTTTTGGCGGGTGTTGTCGCTGGAGCCACGCAGGCTGGTGACGGTGTCGGGGAATTTGGGGATGCCGCCCATGTACTTCCAGTCGGGTACGTTTTCGTAGTCCTTCGCGCGGGCGCCATCGACGGTGTGTGGGCTTTCGTCGCTGCGTTCGGCTTCGCCATACCCGAGCATCATTTCGTGCTCACGCCCGAACAATGAATAGGGTCCGGACACGTTGAAGTCATAAGCCTTCATTTTTTGCGTGCCGATCATGTGGCTGACGTTGGCGATCATGCCGCTGCGATCCGCCTCGGGGAAGCCGCCACCGCCGTAGTAAATCTTGCCGTCGGTGTCGCTTTCGCGATGGGTGTAAGCCGCCTTGAGGTGCCAGCCCATCCCCAGTTGCTGATCCAGCGTGGCGAACGCGGTCTTGTCTTTCAGCGGCCAGGAACTCCAGGGTGTGGCCATGTTGGTGGAGCGGCCGAGGCCGGCTTTGCTGCCGTCTGCGTTCCAGTAGGGCACGGTTCCCCAGGAGGTGCCCTGCACCTGCTTGTCCTGATAGTCATAACCCACGGCGAGCAGCGTATCGTCGGTCAGATCGGCTTCGAGAATCCCGTAGCCGACTTCCCGTTGCAGCTGATACTTGTCGCGTACCGAATGACTGTCGCGGTAGGCCAGCACGCTGCGCCCGCGCAGGCGTCCGTCGAACGCCAGCGGCCCGCCGACATCGACGTAACTGTAGTAATCGTCATAACTGCCGCCGCTGACACCGGTTTTGGCTTCCCACTGCGCCGTCGGACGCTTGCGCACCATGTTGATGGTGGCCGAAGGGTCGCCTGCGCCCGTGGTCAGGCCGGTTGCACCGCGCACGACTTCGATGCGGTCATAGATGATGGTGTCGGAGTCGGACTTCATGTAGTTGAAGGTGTTGAGCATCCCGTCGATCTGGAAATTGTTGATCGTGTAGCCGCGGGAGGAATAGACGACCCGGTCCGAGTCGTTGTGCTGAACCACCACGCCCGTGGTCTGGCGCATGGCGTCGGAGAGCGTGTCGAGTTTGAAGTCGTCCATTTGCTGGCGCGTGATCACGGACACCGATTGCGGCGTCTCCTTGATCGACAGGTTCAGGCGGGTGGCGGTGCTCATTGCGCCGGTGGTGTACGACCCGGTGTTTTCGGTGGTGCTGCCCAAGCCTTGGGCCGTGACGCTGGTGGCACCGAGTACCAGGGCGGAGGGTTGTTTGTCCGGGTCGGTTTCAGCCAGCAGGTCCGGGCTTAGTACGGCACTGCAAAACCCAAGGGTAAAGGTCATGGAACGGGTGATAGGCGCGAACATCGCGGCCGACTCCTTGTCGTCAATGAAAAAATTCCGTTTGTTCAAAGACGAAGGAGGGCGGGGGTATTTAGCAATAAACGAGAATTATTATTATCTTCCGAGTGAATTGTAGGAGCGAAGCTTGCTCGCGAAGACGTTGCCCCAGCCAGCATAGATGTTGAATCTGCCAACCTCTTCGCGAGCAAGCATCGCTCCTACAGGGTTACTGCTGAGCGACTGCCGGGGTCGGCTTCACCTTGGGTTTGATCAGGCTGAAGTCGATCAGCGCTTTCTGCTCGCGTTCATAAGGATTGCCGATCAGCAGTGGGCGCGGCTTGAAACTGTCGCTGACCACGCTCTTGCTGCGATCCAGTTCATCGAAGCTCAAGCCCGCCAGATCGGCCCAGGTATGGATCAGGTGCGAGCTGCTGTACGGCCGCCCCAGATCACCGGCGAAGCTCCAGTCATGGCTTTCGCGCCATTTCGGCGAGGCCCAGGCCATGAATGGAATGGTGTACATCGGCGCCGTCGGCTTGGCCTCGTTGCGACCCAGGGTGTTGTGACCGGCAGAGTCGAAAACGTCTTCGCCGTGGTCGGAGAGGTACAGCAGGAAGCCGTTAGGATCGGTCTTGGCGTAATCCTTGATCAGGCTCGAAACCACAAAATCGTTGTACAGCACCGCGTTGTCATAGCTGTTGTAGGTCGGCAACTGATCGTCACGCACGCCAGCCGGAACGCCGTTGCGGTCCTTGAACTTGTCGAAGGTCGATGGGTAGCGGTACTGATAGCTCATGTGTGTGCCGAGCAAATGCACGACGATCAACTTGCGTGGCGCCGCGTCGGCCAGGGCCTTGTTGAACGGCTCGATCACGTCGCCGTCGTACTGGGCGGCGTTCTGGTTGCGGTTGTTGTTCAGGTACACCTGCTCGTCGGCCTGCTCGGAGAAGGTCGTGAGCATGGTGTTGCGCTTGGTCATGGTTTGCTGGTTGGTGATCCAGAAAGTCTTGTAGCCCGCCTGTTTCATCATGCTGACCAGCGACGGCGTCGACAGGTACAGCTCCGGGTTTTCTTCGTCGGCGAACGTCAGGACCTGCTGCAATGCCTCGATGGTGTAAGGGCGCGGGGTGATGACGTTATTGAAGACCGCCAGTTGGTCCTTGAGCTTGTCCAGTTCCGGCGTGGTTTCACGCGGGTAGCCGTAGAGACTCATGCGCTGACGGTTGGTGGATTCGCCGATCACCAACACCAGGGTGGCGGGCTGATTGGCCATCGAATCCTTGAAATTGTGCAGCGGTGGAATCTTGCTCGCGCTGTCGAGCATGCCCTGCATGTCGGCCAGGGTGTCGAGGTAGCGGTGATAGGCCACGGCCATCTGCCACGGCACTGCCGGTTCGATACGGGTTTCGAACTTCTCGAAACCACTGGCGAAACTGCCGGTGTGAACGGTCTGCTTGGCCAGCGGATAACCCACCACGGCCACCAGAATGGCGGTCGCGGCGACCAAGGCGCGACCACGGGGCATGTACACCGGGCGCAAGCGGGTCCACAGGAAATAGGCGAACAGCGTGTGGGCGACAAATGCCGCCACCATCCACCAGGCAAAATACTGGGTCATGTACTCGCCGGCTTCAGAGATGTTCGACTCGAACATGATGAAGATGACGCTCTGGGAAAATTCCTGCTGATAGATGAAGAAGTAACCGAGACTGGCCATGGAACAGGCCCACAGCACCACGCCGATCAGCGCCGCCAATACACGCGTCTTGCGGGGAAACAGCAGCATCGGCGCCAGCCAGATGGCGCTCATGGTGAAGGCCTGGCGGAAACCGCTGAACCCGGAGGTGCCCGTCAATTGGATCAGCAGTTGGGTAATGCCGGAGAAATACCAGAAGAACAGAAACAGCCAGAGAAACCCTGCCCAATCAAACTTGTCCGCAGTCGAATTGCTGCGTTCATACAAAGCCATTGCGTGCTCCAGCCAGAAATCACTTCCACCGCCGGGACGGAAAGGTCGCCGACGAACAGGCGCCGCGCAGATACCGGGCGGCCATAAAGGACCGGAGTATCAACAAGGGCGTGTGAAAGTTTTGTGAGCTGCTGGGTGCGGGTAAATCGTGATGGCGTATCGGAAACAGCGATTGGCTGCTTCCGATTCAGGCGAGGGGATCAGGCGTGGGGAGCGCGCAAAGTGACAGGCATCGGCTGAGCCTGGATACCTTGCGTCAGCAGGCGCAATTGCTCGACTTCCTGTTTGAGCTGGTCGCGTTCGTCTTTCAACTGGCGCAATTCATCACGACGGATCGTGACGTAAAGGGTTTGTGCTGGCCGTGCTGCTTGTACTGTGCCCATTGCTCACCTCGCAAATGGCTTGCCTCAACTGTAAATCCGCCCCGACATCGGTGCTGATTTACTATCGGCGCTGATTTTGATTTCTTTTGTCCCGGAAGGGAACTTTTTTATTTTTCGTGGTCGTTGTGTCTTCGGCACGATTCCCGACGTTATCAATCAGGATCGGGCACAATGCCCGGAAACTTCATGCCAACGCTCTGGACTAACCCTCATTAGTCGCGTTGGGCTATAACCTTTGACACACATTTATTTGTAGTAGGGAGCATCAGCACATGCAACTCGGGATTATTGGACTGGGCCGCATGGGCGGCAATATTGCGCGGCGCCTGATGCTCAACGGGCATACCACCGTTGTTTACGACCGCAATACCGCCTTCGTCGACACCCTGGCCGCCGAAGGCGCCAAGGGCGTCATCGACCTGCCGGCCCTGGTCGCCGGCCTGGCCAAACCACGAGCGGTCTGGATCATGCTGCCGGCAGGCGCACCGACCGAAGACACCATCGACACCCTGAGCACCTTGCTTGAAGCCGGCGACACCATCATCGACGGCGGCAACACCTTCTATAAGGACGACATTCGCCGGGCAAAAACCCTCTCGGAAAAAGGCCTGCACTACATCGACGTCGGCACCTCCGGCGGCGTCTGGGGCCTGGAGCGCGGTTACTGCATGATGATCGGTGGCGAAGCCGAAGTGGTTAAACGCCTCGATCCACTGTTCGACAGCCTGGCGCCTGGCATGGGTGACATCCCGCGCACCAAGGACCGCAAGTCGGACGACGATCGCGCCGAACGCGGTTATATCCACGCCGGCCCCGCGGGTTCCGGCCATTTCGTGAAAATGATCCACAACGGCATCGAGTACGGAATGATGCAGGCCTTCGCCGAAGGCTTCGACATCCTCAAGACGAAGGCCAGCACCAACCTGCCGGAAGACCAGCGCTTCAACCTGAACGTCGGCGACATCGCCGAAGTCTGGCGTCGTGGCAGCGTGGTCTCGTCGTGGCTGCTCGACCTGACCGCCGATGCCCTGGCTGCCGATCCGCAGCTCGATAATTTCTCCGGTTCCGTAGCGGACAGCGGGGAAGGTCAATGGACTATTGAAGCGGCCATGGAACAAGCGGTACCGGTGCCGGTGCTGTCGAACTCGCTGTTCGCCCGCTATCGCTCGCGCGGCCAAGGCACCTTTGGCGACAAGATTCTCTCGGCCCAGCGCTTCGGCTTCGGCGGCCACGTGGAGACTGCGAAAAAATGACCCGTTTGATCCGCAATAAATCCAAGGCAGAACCCGCACCACCGACCACGCTGTTCCTGTTCGGTGCCCACGGTGACCTGGTCAAGCGCTTGCTGATGCCGGCGCTGTACAACCTGAGTCGCGACGGTCTGCTTGGTGATGGACTGCGGATCATCGGCGTCGACCACAACGCCATCACCGACGAAGCGTTTGCCCAGAAGCTCGAAGACTTCATTCGGGCCGAAGTGGCAAGCAAGGTCGGCAAGGGCGATCAAGCCCTTGACCCAGCGTTGTGGGCCAAACTGGCCAAAGGCATCAGCTACGTCCAGGGCGACTTCCTGGACGACAGCACGTATCAGGCGCTGGCGGCGAAAATCGCCGCCAGCGGCACCGGCAACGCGGTGTTCTACCTGGCCACCGCGCCTCGTTTCTTCAGCGAAGTGGTGCGTCGTCTCGGCGCTGCCGGTTTGCTGCAAGAGACGCCGCAAGCGTTCAGAAGGGTAGTCATCGAAAAGCCGTTCGGCTCTGACCTGCATACCGCCGAAGCCTTGAACGCATGCTTGCTCAAGGTCATGACGGAAAACCAGATCTACCGGATCGATCACTATCTGGGCAAGGAAACCGTGCAGAACATTCTGATCAGCCGGTTCTCCAACAGCCTGTTCGAAGCGTTCTGGAACAACCATTACATCGACCACGTACAGATCACCGCCGCGGAAACCGTCGGCGTGGAAACCCGTGGCAGTTTTTATGAACACACCGGCGCCCTGCGGGACATGGTGCCCAATCACCTGTTCCAGCTATTGGCGATGGTGGCCATGGAACCGCCGGCTGCCTTTGGCGCCGATGCGGTTCGCGGCGAGAAAGCCAAAGTGGTGGGGGCGATCCGTCCCTGGTCCACCGAAGAGGCACGGGCCAATTCGGTGCGTGGCCAATACGCCGCCGGCGAGATCGACGGCAAGCCGTTGGCGGGTTATCGCCAGGAAAACAATGTGGCGCCCGACAGCACGACCGAAACCTATGTCGCGCTCAAAGTCATGATCGACAACTGGCGCTGGGTCGGCGTGCCATTCTACCTGCGCACTGGCAAGCGCATGAGCGTGCGCGACACCGAGATTGTCATCTGCTTCAAACCGGCGCCTTACGCGCAGTTCCGTGATACCGAGGTCGATGAGCTGCAACCGACTTATCTGCGGATTCAGATTCAACCCAACGAAGGCATGTGGTTCGACCTGTTGGCCAAACGCCCCGGCCCCGCGTTGAAAATGGCCAATATCGAACTGGGTTTTGCCTACAAGGATTTCTTCGAAATGCAGCCGTCCACCGGCTACGAAACCCTGATCTACGATTGCCTGACCGGCGATCAGACGCTGTTCCAGCGCGCCGACAACATCGAGAACGGCTGGCGTGCCGTGCAACCGTTTCTCGATGCCTGGCAGCAGGATGCGAGCGTGCAGACTTACGCGGCGGGCGAAGACGGGCCGGCGGCGGCAGAAGACCTGCTGACTCGCGATGGTCGCGTCTGGCATAGCCTCGGATGAGTGACGAAACGCAACAACCCATCCGCTTTTTGCTCAGTGACATGGACGGCACATTGTTGCTGCCCGATCACAGCCTCAGTCAGCGCACCATCGATGCGGTCCGTTCGTTGCGTGAGTCGGGCGTGCTGTTCAGCCTGGCCACCGGCCGGCCGCCGAAAGCCATGCTGCAGCAGATCGAAGCCTTGGGCGTCGATCTGCCGACGGCGGCGTTCAATGGCGGCACCATCGTAAACCCCGACGGCAGTTTGCTGGTCGCGCATTATTTGCCGGCAACGGCCGCGCTGACCACGTTGACCACGTTGACACAGTTTGCCGATCTGCCGGACATCGAGGTGTGGGTGTTCAGCGGCGGCGACTGGCTGGTGAAAGACTCGAATGGCCCCATGGTGCCGCGGGAACAGCACGGCCTGGGGTATCCGCCCGTGGTGGTGGAGAGTTTCGAGCCCTATCTGGAATACATCGACAAGATCGTCGCGGCGAGCAACAACACGCAGTTGTTGATTGAGCTTGAGGCGCAGTTGCTGCCCAGGGTCGAGGGCCAGGCGCAGGTGTCACGCTCGCAGCCGGTGTACCTCGACGTGACCGCGATGCAGGCAAACAAGGGGGACGCACTGGCGACACTGGCGGAGTTTCTCGGCGTGTCGCTCGGGCAGACCGCCGCCATGGGCGATGGCGGCAATGACCCGGCGATGTTTCATCGCGCCGGATTGTCGATTGCCATGGGGCAGGCGGAGGAGGCGGTGAAGCGTCAGGCCGACGTAGTGACCGGGGCCAATACCGAAGACGGCGCAGCGCAGGCGATCGAGCGGTACATCCTCAATGCAGGTTAACCGCGTTATCGTTCTTCGCGGGCAAGCCTCGCTCCTACAAGTTAGCGGTGAATCTGTAGGAGCGAGGCTTGCCCGCGAAGGCGTCAAACCTGCCAACTCAAAGCCAGAAACTCACCGCATACCACCCCAGCACACCCATCACCACCGTATACGGCAACGCCATCCACACCATCCGCCCATACGACAGGCGAATCAGCGGGGCAATCGCCGACGTCAGCAGAAACAGAAACGCTGCCTGGCCATTCGGCGTCGCCACGCTCGGCAGGTTGGTGCCGGTGTTGATCGCAATCGCCAGTGTCTCGAAATGCTCACGGCTCATGTGGCCGGAGATGAACGCCTGTTTCACTTCGGTGATGTAAATGGTCGCGACGAACACGTTGTCGCTGATCGCCGAGAGCAAACCGTTGGCAATAAACAGCATGCCCGGTTGCTGATTCGCCGGCAGCGCCAGCACCCACTGGATCAGCGGCGTGAACAACTGCTGGTCGTGAATCACCGCCACTACCGCGAAAAACACCACCAGCAGCGCCGTGAACGGCATGGCGTCCTTGAAGGCGTTGCCGATGCGGTGCTCGTCAGTGATGCCTGTGAATGCGGTAATCAGCACGATCACCATCAAGCCGATCAAACCGACTTCGGCAATATGGAACGCCAGGGCGGCAATCAGTATCAGCGCCGCCAGCCCCTGAACGATCAGCGCAGCGCGTTGGTGTGAGGTGCGTTGGGCGTTGTCTTCGGCGGCGTAATTGGCCAGCACCGCGCGCACGTTGTCTGGCAGGAGCGTGCCGTAACCGAACCAGCGCAGTTTCTCCAGCAGCACGCAGGTCACCAGGCCCGCCACCAGCACCGGCATGGAAACCGGGGCGACTTTCAGGAAGAACTCAGAGAAGTGCCAACCCATTTCGTGGCCGATCAGCAGGTTCTGCGGCTCACCGACCAGCGTGCAAACGCCACCCAGTGCAGTGCCCACGGCGCCGTGCATCAGCAAGCTGCGCAGGAAGGCGCGGAACTGTTCGAGATCCCCGTGATGCAGCGTTGGCAGGTGCTGGTCATCGTTGAATTCGCTGTCCTGGCGCGGATCATTACCCGAAGCGACACGGTGATACACCGAGTAAAACCCCACGGCGGCACTGATGATCACGGCGGTCACGGTCAAGGCATCGAGAAAAGCCGAGAGGAACGCCGAAAGAAAGCAGAACATCAACGCCAGCATGGCTTTGGAGCGAACGCCGAGCAGCAGGCGCGAAAACAGAAACAGCAGCAGGTCTTTCATGAAGTAGATGCCGGCCACCATGAACATCAGCAGCAGAATCACCGGGAAGTTGTGCAGCAGTTCGTCATACAGCGCCTGGGGCGTGGTCATCTTCAGCAACAGCGCTTCGACCAGCAGCAAGCCGCCCGGCATCAGCGGATAGCACTTGAGCGCCATGGCCAGGGTGAAGATGAATTCCAGCACCAGCAGCCAACCGGCCGCTACCGGACCCACGGTCCACAGCACCAGGGCATTGAGAATCAGGAAACCGACAATACTGGCCTTGTACCAGCGAGGTGAGTGCCCGAGAAAATTATGCGCGAACGCCTGGGCCATTGAGCCGGACATCGGCTGCTCCTTGTATTAAGAAGCGCGCAACTTGCCGCAAGCGGTACGGAAGATCAAGCGCAGGAAAGCTCGG
Source organism: Pseudomonas sp. BF-R-01 (assembly GCF_019946615.1). NCBI lineage: Bacteria > Pseudomonadati > Pseudomonadota > Gammaproteobacteria > Pseudomonadales > Pseudomonadaceae > Pseudomonas > Pseudomonas sp. BF-R-01. Next base: position 42,655 of record NZ_JAGYFX010000031.1, on the reverse strand, counting down.
CAGGCCTATCCCAGATAGCGAGCGACGATTGCCCGGTAGTTGCCATCCAGCGAATAGCCTCCTACGACAATGTTGCCGTCGTCCTGCACGGCCAGCGACGTTGCGGTATCCAGGCTGCGACCCAGGCGGGTACGGACCCAGCCGATGCCTTTGCCGAACAGCTCGTCGAGTTGTCCGTCAGGACGATGCCGGGCCAGGATAAAGTCGGCTTCGACACCACCGATGGTCGCGCCAACAGTCAGCACACGCCCGTCTGCAAGGGCGTGGGCGGCGGTCCACTGGCAGCCACTGTGGCCGATCCCCAGCAAATGCGGCTGGCCACCGTTGCAATGGATGTCCGGGCGACCGTTGCTGTGTACTTTCAAGGCCATGCAATGCATCGGGTCGCGGCTGCTGCCAAAACAGTGCAGGTCGCCGTTGGCCTGCTGGACGACCTGGCTGACCTGGGCGTGACGCCCTTGTGCCAAGAAACTCATGAAGCCATCCACGGCGAAACGGTCGTCCAGGCTGCCGTCGCTTAGATAGCGCGCAAGCAGGCCTTCTTCAGGGAAGTTGATCGAGCCGCCCACCAGAATCCGGCCGTCGCGTTGCACCAGCAGGCTGCTGAGCCAGGTGTTCATCAGCAGGTGCCTGACCAGGACGAAGCCACGACCGTTGAAGGTGTCGTCCAGCGAACCGTCGGGGTTTAGTCGCACCAGCAGGCCGACGTGATCGGCCAGTTCAAAATGATGATTGGCCAGCAGGACCATCCGGCCGTCTTCCTGCACGCACACATCACAGGCTTCGGCGCCCGGTACGCCGGGGGGAAGCCAGGCATCCCGCACGCCCCGGGAAAGATTGCCCGGCAGGCGTACGACAAGGCGTCCGTTGTCGCCAAAGTCGGGGACCGGTTTGCCTTGCTGATCGAACAAGGCGAGGGCAGGCAGTGTCTGGTGCTCATTTTCGTAGTGCAGGCCGGCCAACAGAATGCACCCGTCGGGCCGGATCAGCACTTTGCCACCCCATGGACTCGAAGCCGGGTTCGAACTGGCTGATGACACTGCCTTGTTTGCCGAACGCCAGATCCGCCGAGCCATCCGCAAGCAGGCGGGCCAGACCGAAGCGGCTGCCGCTCGGGGTTCCGACCTTGGCCGCGACGAGCAGCCGGCCTTGTGAATCAATCGCGACGCCGGTGGCCATGCTCGACGTGCTGCCGGCGAAATACACCTGGGTTTTGCCGGCGCTGGCAAAGGTTTTGTCGAGCTCCCCGGCGGCGCTCAGCGTCGCAGGCAGGACCACAGCGGTCTGGGTTGACATGCACGCATCTCCTTGCGAGTCGTCTTGATCCAGGAGTTGGGGGGGCGACTTATAGTAGAAACATTCAATCCCTGAATGATTGGTTGCACAACTGTAATAACTAACAGACGGAGGGTCGTTTTGTGCCAGAACAGTGTCTTTTCGACCCACTGACAAGCCTGCCAAGTATTTGGCCGCGTTCAGGTACAAATAAATGTTGCGCGTGTTGTCTGCTGGCAAGGCCGGCAAACTAACGATCATGGAGGAGGGTGCGGATTACCGATAAGTAATCCGCAAAAAGATTAGTGCGGCATCGACCACGATTGCAGCGTGTAACCTTCCTGGCTCAGCTCTTTACGGGCTTCTTCCAGAACATGTTCCAGTTGTGCCGGGTCGGTATAGGCACTGCTTGGGATCTGCTTGCGAATGCAGGTGTTGGTGCGGTCGATGACGGTCAGGCTGAGTTCGCCGTTGCCGTCTTGTGGGGCCCAGGCCACGCATTGAAATGGCTTGAACGCGCGGTCGGCAATCAAAAGAGCTTCGTTGATACGGAGCGGGGCGGTCATGGGGTCTTCTCTCTGTATGCCCAATCAAGTGATGTGCCGTCGGTTGGGCTTACCGTTCGGCTGGTTACTTGTACTGATGCCCGCAACCGGTGGGTGGGTCACATACAATTAAAAGAATTTTCAACTTTCTTTCATCGGTTCGAGGTTTCGACGGCTTTTGAAAGCTGGGTGAAAGGTTCGAGTCGTTAGGTAACTAATAAAGTTGCTTCTTATAACTGCTTGCGCGCACTTCCTATAGTCAATCGATACAAGACAGTGTCAAATTCTTGCTAGTGTTACAGCCAGATCCGCCAAATGATTGTTTTTAATAAAATTTCATAAAATTTGGCGTCAAGGAACAGTCATGATCGAAGCGCCTGCGTTACGACGTCTGTTAGTAGTGGACCCTTGCGACGACTGTCATCGCCTGCTGCCAGGTCTGCGCTCTGTAGGTTGGGACGTTGATAGCTGTACGCTGGAAAATGCCGCTGACCGAACCTGCGACGTCGGCCTGCTGCGGCTCCAGCCTTTTCATCTGGAGCACCCCGATGCGGTCAAGGAACTGATCAGCCGCAGCGGCACCGAATGGATCGCCGTGCTCAACCAGGAAGTCCTGCGGCTGCAAAACGTCGGGGACTTCGTCTGCGAATGGTTTTTCGATTTCCACACCTTGCCGTTCGATGTCTCCCGGGTTCAGGTGACGCTGGGGCGGGCGTTCGGTATGGCGCGCTTGCGTGGTCAAGGCACGGTTCACATCGATCAGCCCGAACACGAGCTGCTCGGTGACAGCAAACCGATTCGCGAACTGCGCAAACTGCTGAGCAAACTGGCGCCAACCGAATCTCCGGTGTTGATTCGCGGCGAGAGCGGGACCGGTAAAGAACTGGTCGCCCGCACCCTCCATCGGCAATCCCAGCGCCACAGCAAACCCTTTGTCGCGATCAATTGCGGCGCAATTCCCGAACACCTGATCCAGTCCGAATTGTTCGGCCATGAGAAAGGCGCCTTTACCGGCGCCCATCAGCGCAAGGTCGGGCGGATCGAAGCGGCCAATGGCGGCACTCTGTTTCTCGATGAGATCGGTGACCTGCCGCTGGAGCTACAAGCCAACCTGCTGCGTTTTCTCCAGGAAAAACACATCGAACGCGTGGGCGGCAGCCAGCCGATTCCGGTCGATGTGCGGGTGTTGGCGGCGACCCACGTCGACCTTGAAGCGGCCATCGAGAAGAAACGCTTCCGCGAGGATTTGTATTACCGCCTCAACGTGCTGCAAGTGGTCACTGCACCGCTGCGTGAGCGGCATGGCGACCTGTCGATGCTGGCCAACCATTTCTCCCATTTCTACAGTCATGAAACCGGCCGCCGTCCGCGCAGTTTCAGCGAGGACGCACTGATCGCCATGGGCAAGCACGACTGGCCGGGCAACGTGCGGGAGCTGGCCAACCGTGTACGTCGCGGGCTGGTTCTGGCGGAAGGGCGGCAGATCGAGGCGCGAGACCTCGGGCTGATCAGTCAACATACAATCGCCGCGCCGATGGGCACCCTCGAAGACTACAAGACCCGCGCCGAACGGCAGGCGTTGTGCGATGTATTGAACCGCCACAGCGACAACCTGAGTGTCGCCGCCCGAGTGCTGGGCGTGTCGCGGCCAACCTTCTACCGACTGCTGCACAAGCACCAGATCCGTTAGGTTGGGTTAAACGAAAAGGCCCGCTGCGATGAACCTCGCAGCGGGCCTTTTTCATTCGGGTGTAGCGGTTAGAAGTAGTACGGGAATTTCAGGCTGAAGGAAAAGTCTGGCGCGTCGTCGGTCAGGCCGATGGCCAGGTTGGGGACGATCGTCAGGTTGTCGGTGGCTGCCATGGTCATGCCGATGTTGAAGTTGGCCGCGTTGTAATCGCTGTTGGAAATTGATTGCCAATCGCCGCCGTCGGGCTTGATTTTGCTCTTGCGGGCGAACTGATCGGTGAACGAGAACGACATACTCATCTTCTCGTTCAAGGCGAATGCAATGCCCGCGCCGACTTGCCAGGAATCGCCCAGTTTCACGTCCCCTTTCACCTTGGAGCCAACCTGAGGGCTGATGTCGCTGAAAGAGTCCTCCATGTTGTAGGTGTAGGCCAGGGTGCCGAACAGCACGGCCGGGTCGAAGGTCTTGACCAGCGAGATACCCGGGGTAATCGACCAGACGCCATTGCCGGTAGGCAAGTCCTCGGGTACCGCGAGGTTGTCGTTGTTCGGGTCTTCGACCAGTTTGATGCCGTAAGGGTCCTTGCCGGTCGGTGCCTTGACGCGCAGTGTAAAGACCGCGTCTGGCAGACTGACCGACTCATCCAGAAACTTGTAAGCAACGCCAACGTTCACATCGCCGATGGTCGGGTCGCGGGTGACGGTTGCGTCCGACGTCACGGGGCCAGCGCCACCGGCGCCACCGGAGGAATACGTCGACTCGCGATACACCACGGGGACGTTAATGTCGAACTGCCAGCGTTGCGCCACGTTGTAGCGGGCGGTCAGGTCCAGTGTCCAGTTGTCGGCCTTGATGCGGTCGAGGTTGATGTTGCCGAGGAAAATCGAGTCCAGTGCCAGAAAACCATTGAGCGTCAGCGCGCGTGTATCGAAGTGCGTGTAGGTGAGGCCGGTTTCGACACTGAACTTGCCGCCGCCGAAGAACCCGCTGGCTTCGTCATACAGGTTGGACACGCTTTGCGCAGGCTCGGCATCCTCTTTGAGCGATTGGCCGTATGAACTGCCCGTGGTGCCCGGCGCACCGGCGGCCACCGTCTGGCCACCCCTGGTCGGCTCGGCAGGGGATTTGGTCAGGCGTTTGGGGGCCGGTGTCGCAGGTGCTTCTTCTACTTGGCGAACGCGCTGTTCAAGTACCATCAGCGCGTTCTGTTGTGCTTCGTAACGCTGTTTCAACTCCATGAGTTCTTGTTTTAATGCTTCGACCTGGGGGTCCGGTGCTGCGTACAGCAATGTGGCCGGGGCCAGGCTACTCAAACAAACGATAGCTCTGAGCGTTATAGATCGGTGCATGGGTTAGCCGTCCCTTCTGACTGCATCTAATGAGACTGAGCGTAGATCAGAATCCTAGAGTGCGAACTCCTTTGAGTTGGTCCAGATTGCCGTTCATTGAACCGGTTGATGGCAGGTTGTCGCGCAGCACAACGTTGATCGACATCATGTTTCTGACCTGGTTACCACCGCCAAGCAGGGTCGCGTTTTGCATCAGCCCGCCTTGGGCAAGGCGCTGCACGGTGTTGCCCTGGTTGTTGTTGGCGATGATGTTGAGCTGCACGCCCGTGCCGGTGGCGGAAATACTCATCGCGCCGGCACCGTTGGTGTGGTTCAGGGTTGAGCCCGAGGCCAACGCTTGCCCCTGGTTGTCCATCTGTGGTGCCTGGCTACCTCTGCTGACGTTGAGATCAACGTTGTTGTAAGCGCTGTTGTTGTCGCCGGCAGCGCGCACAACCTGAGTGACGCCCTGGGTAGTGCTCAAACCGTTACCGCCGCTGACGGTCCCGGTGCCCTGAGAAACCGCCGAGCCATCGCCATTCCGGTCGATCATCGACACATAGAACTGTGGCTTGATGGTCGTTTGTTGAATTTGCATCGAGGAGGTTGCCCCGATCACCTGACCGTTGGCATTTTGCCAGGTGCTGGTCATGACAATCCCGAAACTGATGACGCGCCCCGGCATGACATAGCGGCCTCGCAGGTTCGCCAGTTCCTGATCGCTCAGTTCAATAGGTTTGAACGACTGTGCCTGGGTTGGCAGGCTGGCGGCCAGGCAAGCCACGGCCAGCCAGATTGGAGTCTTCATTAGATGCTCCCGGAGCGTCATGCTCCCTTGTTATTAGAAGAAGTCGCTTCGGATAAACCCGAAGTCCAACAACTCTGCGTCTTGCACCGGGCTGAAGGTGTCGAGGCGGTTCTTGGCGGTCAGTGGCACGGGAGGGTCGAGTAGCGCGTTGGTTTTGTCGTAGCCCTGGCCAATGACAGCAAAGATGATGCCGTTCCAGCCTTTGACAAAGTCGTCGACTTGGTAGCGTTTATGACCGAGTACCGGATCTCCGATGTATACCCAGCCCATGTGGACTTTTTGCAGGACCACAAAATGTTTGTAGCCACGGATATCCATGAGGACCACGACCGGAATTCTGATGTCGTTCAGCGTTTCTGGCGCCACCCGGTAGCCACGGGCCCGCATGCCGATACTTTCCACGTAACGCTTCATATCGAGCATGGAGAAGCCCTGAACGCGGACAAGGTCTTGATCGGCGTGTGTCAGCATGCCTTCGATGATCTGTTCTTCGTTCACGTCCAGCCAATAGGCCTGGCGCAATATGGTCGCCAGCGCAGCTGCGCCGCAACTGAAGTCGGTTTTCTGTTGCACCAGGTCGGCAAATTTACGCTCGCGTATGCTCTGGATCGGCTTGTACACCACCGCGCCGCCCGGCAGGACGGAAAGCGGCATTTGTGCAGCCTCGATCACACTGGACACACAAAGCAAAAGTACCAAGGCGATAATGCGCATGGTGGGACGCCCTCTGGTTGTGTTGAAAAAGGCCCCCGTGAGGGGGCCTCCAGAGACAGCCATCAGAACGATTGGTTGGAAATGGCCAACGAGTTGCTTTGTTGGTTACCCACACCGGCAGCCACGTTGACGCCGAGGTTGCCACTGCCGCCATTCACCGAACCGCTAAGGGTTGCAGTGTTGGTGACAGGGTTAGCCCAGCCATTTGGGGTCAGGATTTGATAGGAAACAGTGTTGCTCAATTCCCATGCATTGCTTTCGCTGTAGCCCTTCTCTTCGTGTTTGGTAGAAGCGGACGATTTCTCGCCTGATTTCTCGAACGAAGAGTCAAACGATTTTGAGAACGAAGAATCGAACTTCTTCTCGAACGAAGAGTCGGTCGATTTTGAGTGCTCTGTATCGATAGATGCTTTAAGCGATGCGTCAACCGATAGGTCGACAGACTTGCTGCGAGTGCGATCGCCATAGCCGTTATTATGAGTAACGGTTTTGGTAACATTCGCATCTGCGGTCAACATAGCTTCCACAGCAGCATGGCTGGTGGAGCTCTTGTCGGTGCTTTTTGATCCGATTGCTTCAAAGTGCTTGGTGCCACTGACGTCAAAACTGCTAGCACCTTTCTTGGTCCAGTTGCTGGACGCGCTCTTATCAATGTTCAACTCGGAGTTATGACTGAAAGAGGAATTACCGCTTTTGGTTGTGGTTAGCGTCACCGTCGTCAGGGCGAAGTTCCGATCGGCGTTGTTATTCACTACCAGACCAGGACCATTCTGATCGGCGGAGGCGGTGGCTGTTGCGTTACCCAGCGGCGAATTGGAGTTGGCAATCGCCATGGTGTTTTTCTGTTGGTTCAGGTCGCCACCGGCAATGTTGATCCCCATATTGCCGTTGCCACCATTGCCCGATCCGCTCATCACGGCAGAGGCTGTGGTGTTGTAGTTGTCGACCTTGTTGTGGTTGCTGTACTGCTTGACGCTGGCAGTGGCAGTGGCAACCCCGAACACGAAGGAGTTATCCAGAGCGGAAGTGGCGCCAGCGTTCGCGATGGCGGCAGCGTTGTCTTGTTGGTTGCCGTCGCCTGCCGCCACGTTGATACCGACGTTGCCGTCGGCGCCTGTGGCAGAGTCGGTCATCTCTGCCTTGTTAATAGTCCCTTCGTTACGGATGCGATTGTTGGTGCTGCTTTGTTTGTCGTAGGCATTGGCAGTCGCGTAAACAGGGATCTTCATTGGAGGAGGATTGTGGTGACCGTTGTTATGATGGCCATTGTGGTGGTCATCGTGACGCCGATCGTTTTGCCCAGCTTGTACAGCAACAGCCATGACCGCAGCAATTGCGAAAACCAGAGGCTTGAGTGCCGTCGAAGGTTTCATGGTGATTCTCCGTACTTATTTTAGGTTAAGTGTTGTTCCTAACTGTTTGGGTCAATCCGCGACCCGTACGTTCAGGGTGTTGGCCATTCGGTTTCCCACCCCGGCGCTCTGATTCAACTGAATCACCCCGCGGCTACCGGTGAATGCCTGGTCACTGGTAGAGACCTGGCGATAGCCTGGTGCAGAGTCAGTCGGATCGGAGTTTTTGATCAGCGCCACGTTCTGTTGCATGAGGACGCTGTCGTCGATACTTTGCGGTTGATTGCTGATGCTTATCCGCAGGGCATTGGCTTGCTGAGTGCTGGCACCGGCGCTCTGGTTGACACCCAGTACGCCGTAGCCGCGGCTGAAGGAGTCGCCCTGAATGCTGGCTCGAGCATCCATCCTGGGGTCGACTTCGGTATGCAATCGTTGGCGAATCTGTGTGGTCGCGCTGGCGCCATGGCCCATGGCGATGGCCCGGGCATTAGCCTGTTGCTGCTGATCGCCGGCAGCCTGGTTGACCGCGAAGTTACCTTGGTACTGCGCGCCCGAATTACTGATGTCGGCATTATTGATAACGGGGGGTTGAGCAAAGCTCGATGCGCTGCAAAACATGCTGATAATCAGCAGCTTACGATTCATCTCAACGGCCTCCCGTAATGACGTTCAGACCGCTCAGGCCTCGCTGGACGCTTGAATTGACCAGGTTGGAAATACCGTTGCCCGAACCTCCCGAGCGTCCGGCGGGAAGGTTGGAAAGCTGATTCTGGGTGGTGATGTTGCCGCCCAGGTTTGTGTTGCCTAACGTGACGAGGCGGGAGATCCCGGCACCACTGGCGACGTTGGCAAAGTCGCCGTCGTTCAACTCGTTCGTTTGCCTGAGGATTTGTTGGCTCGGGTTGGCATTTGCGGTCGTGGGGTTAGGATCGGGAGCCACCGGCGCTTGCACGGCGTTTCGTGTCTGGACATCACGCTTGATAATGATGATGCCGTCGTCAGCCTGGACACTTGAGCCCAATGCGCATCCGATCAGGAGGAGGCAGGTAAAGCCTTTATTGAAAGTATTGAAAGTCCCCACAGTGGCAATTCCTTCTTTTTGTGGGCTGGCCCTAGTCAGCGATGTGAAGGAGAGAGCGAATGCTGTGCCGTTTTTTGAATTTTGTTTTAATTCAACGGGTTAAAAATTTTGTCCGGGAGGCCGATGTCGGTGCTGTTTCACGTCTGAGACGGGCGCGGGCGCTTTTGTCCAACAAAAGCGGTTGCAGTGCTCTAGATCAATGCTTTGCGCCGAGGTGTATTGGGGACTTAACAGCTGACGGGCGAAGAGGGTGCAGACCGCTGAAACGGCCTGTTTGGGGTGGGGTGGGTGTAACAGGTATGGACACTTTTGCCCCCAAAACAGGGGAATTACTGGGTGAAAACCCCTAAAAACGGGTCAGGGGTTCAGTAGCAGGGTGACGGCTTGCAGTGCCTGAAATCGCCGTTCCGCCCAGTTTCCCTGCAGAATTCGAAAAGGCTGTTGATGGGTTTCAAGCCATGTCAGGGTTGCGTCGAAAAATGCCCGGCGCTCGCTCAAATCGGGTTGGCAGCGTTGGCCATCATCCTTCCAGTCGACCTGTTCGGGAGACAGCAACAGATGCAAGTCGTACTGGCGAGCCAGCAGCGCCTGCTCGAGCCACGCGGGGCAATCGCCAAACAGGGTCTGGCTCCAGAGGATGTTACTCAGCAGGTGGGTGTCGAGAATCAGCAACGATGGCTGCCGGGCGCGGGCCTCGTCTTCCCATTGCAATTGCCCGCGGGCGATCTCCGGAATGTCTGCCAGGCAGGTATCACGCGGGTTTTGTTCGATAAACCAGCGGACATATTCGTCGACCAGCACTCCGCCGAAATGCGTTTGCAACTCGGCCGCGAGCCAGCTCTTGCCACTGGATTCAGGGCCGGTGAGTACCAGGACTTTCATGTGCGCAATGCCGGGTCGGTGCGCCATTCCCGCCAGCCTTGAACGGCGATCACGGCAAACAACGCATAGAGCCCGGCGGTCAAGTACATGCCCTTGTAGACGAAGAGCCCGACGAAAATCACATCCAGGGTGATCCACAGTGGCCAGCATTGAACGCGCTTTTGCGCCATCCAGACCTGCGCCACTAGGCTGAACCCCGTCAGTGCCGCATCGAGCCAGGGCTGCGCGGCATCGGTCCAGTGCGCCATGGCCGCGCCGAGCAACAGACTGCCTAGGGCACCGATGGCCAGACCTGTCGCGATCGATTTGCCCTTGAGTTGGCTAACCTGCCGCCCTTGCCGCGCAACCCCCGCGCGGGTCCACTGCCACCAGCCATAGAGCTGCAACGCGGCGTAGATCACCTGCAACAGCATGTCCGAATACAGCTTCACTTCAAAAAAGACCCAACTGTACAGCGACACCATGACCAGACCGATCGGCCAGCACCAGGGGTTCTGTTTGACCGTCAACCAGACGGCAATGACACCGAGGGCGGCGGCAAACAGTTCAAGCCCGGACATGGAGGTTCCTTGGAGCAGACGAAGAGGGGAGCGAATTGTACCCGGATTGCAGCGGATGAGGCTGTGCTGGCGAGGGAGAAAGCACTCGTTGACCTGTAGGAGCCCGGCTTGCCGGCGATGGCGATTTCATGGGCGCTATCGCCAGCAAGCCGGCTCCTACGGGTCGCGGGGGTGTTGGGGATTGGGGGTTCACCCCAAACCTGTAGGAGCCCGGCTTGCCGGCGATGGCGATTTCATGGGCGCTATCGCCAGCAAGCTGGCTCCTACGGATCGCAAGGGTGTCGGGGATAGGAGGTTCACCCCAAACCTGTAGGAGCCCGGCTTGCCGGCGATGGCGATTTCATGGGCGCTATCGCCAGCAAGCTGGCTCCTACGGATCGCGTGGGTGTTGGGGATTGTGGGTTCACCCGAAACTTGTAGGAGCCGGCTTGCCGGCGATGGCGATTTCATGGGCGCCATCGCCTACAAGCCAGGCGCCTACACGCGGAACTGTTTGAGCAACCCGTTCAACTGCTCACTCAGTTCCTTGAGGTGGACGCTGGCCACGCTCGACTGTTCCGCCGCCAGCGCCGTGCTGTGGGACAAACCGGCCGCCTGGGTCACGTTCTGGTTGATGTCTTCGACCACATGGGCCTGTTGCAGGGTGGCGCTGGCAATGGAAGCGTTCAACCCGTTGAGGTTGCGCAGTGCCTGGCCAATGGCATTCAGGCTTGCACCGGCGAGGCCGGCCTGTTCGATGGTCAGTTGCGAGGCGCGGCTGCTGTCGCCGATGACCTTGACCGCCGCTTCGGAATGGCTTTGCAGGCGTTCGATCATTGCCTGGATCTCGGCGGTGGACTTCTGCGTGCGCTGGGCCAGCAGGCGCACCTCATCGGCCACGACGGCAAACCCGCGACCTTGCTCACCGGCACGGGCGGCTTCGATGGCCGCGTTAAGGGCCAGCAGGTTGGTTTGCTCGGCGATTGAGCGGATCACTTCCAGCACGCTGCCGATCTGAGTGCTTTCGGCGGCGAGGGTACGGATGACCTCCACGGCCTGATCAATCGTTGAAGACAGCTTGTCGATTTGTTGCAGGCTGCTGTCGATGTTGACCTGGCCCTGCTGCGCCTGAGACTCGGCATCGCGCATCTCGCTGGCGGCGTGCTCGGCGTTCTTCGCCACGTCCTGCACGCCATAGGTCACTTCATTGATGGCCGTGGCCACCAGTTCCATCTGTTGCGATTGCTGCTGGCTGCGTTGCTGGGCCTGGACGGCGTCGTTGCCCAGTTCGCTGGACGACTGGCCCAGGGCGCTGGCGGACACCTGCAATTCGCTGATCACCAACCGTAGCTTGGCGGTGAACGCATTGAAGTGGTGTGCCAACTGCGTGACTTCGTCCTGACCGTGGGTGTCGAGGCTGCGAGTCAGATCGCTCTCGCCGCTGGCAATGTTGGCCATGGCGTTCACGGTGTCCTGCAGCGGACGGACGATGCTGCGGGCAATCAGGATCACCAGCAGCGCCATGAAGGCGGCGATCACCAACCCGACCACTGTCGCTTTCCAGACCTGGCCCATGAACTCGGCTTGCATGTCATCTATATACACGCCCGAGCCGATCACCCAGCCCCACGGTTCGAAGAGTTTGACGTAGGAGGTTTTTGCGACCGGCTCGCTGGCGCCCGGTTTCGGCCAGCGATAGTCGATCGGGCCGGCTCCCTTGGCCTTGGCGAGAGCGACCATTTCATTGAACACCGCAAAGCCGTCCGGGTCGCGGATCGCCGAGAGGTTCTGGCCATCGAGTTTGGGGTTGGCCGGGTGCATGATCATCACCGGCGTCAGGTCGTTGATCCAGAAGTAGTCGTTCTGGTCATAGCGCAGGCCGCGAACGGCGGTCAGCGCCTGTTTCTGCGCAGCTTCGCGGGTCAGCGTGCCGGCGGTTTCGAGCCCGTGGTAATAGGTCAGAATGCCGCTGGCCGTCTGCACGACGTGCTGGGTTTTCTGCGCCTTGGCGTGATACAGGTCCTCGTGAATCTGCTTGAGCATCAACACGCCCAACGTCAAAAGCATCATGACGGCCACGATCAAAATCAACCACAAACGCCGGCTGATCGACATATTGCGCAAGCTGTTCATAACGCTGTCACTCCTGTTTCTTTTTCTTGTAATAAACGACCGCCAGCATCCAACCACATTTTGCCGATCGGGCATATCCGACCCAAGTCCAATAACGTGGCAGCGTTATTCAGCCTTGTCTGATAGGATTTCGGCCCCGCACGGAAAAACCTGAATCCAAGTTGATTTTTCACGGAATTTTTACGGTTTCGTCTGGATTCTGTGCGCGTCTGGCTGCAGCTGCGCTGATCGCAGTCAATGTTTTGAAAAATATTAACGGGGCATGCCGTGGCGCATCGCTTCTTGGGGGATTGATGGATCTTTGGACCGCCTTTCAGGCATTGATACTTGGCGTTATAGAAGGGCTGACGGAGTTTTTGCCCATTTCCAGTACCGGACACCAGATCATCGTGGCCGACTTGCTCAATTTCGGTGGTGAACGGGCCATTGCCTTCAACATCATTATTCAACTGGGTGCGATTCTGGCGGTGGTGTGGGAGTTTCGTCGCAAGATTCTCGATGTGGTGACCGGTTTGCCAACGCAGCCCGGCGCCCGACGCTTTACCGCCAACCTGTTGATTGCCTTCATGCCGGCCGTGGTGTTGGGGGTGATTTTTTCCGACTTGATTCACCACTACCTGTTCAACCCGATTACGGTCGCGTCGGCGTTGGTGGTGGGCGGGATCATCATGTTGTGGGCTGAAAAGCGTCAGCATGAAGTGCATGCTGAAACGGTCGATGAAATCACCTGGCAAGATGCGCTTAAAGTCGGTTTCGCCCAGTGCCTGGCAATGATTCCCGGTACATCGCGTTCCGGCTCGACCATCATTGGCGGGTTGCTGTTTGGCCTGTCGCGCAAGACCGCTACCGAGTTCTCCTTCTTCCTGGCAATGCCGACCATGGTCGCTGCGGCGGTGTACTCGGGCTACAAATACCGCGACCTGTTCGTCCCGGCCGATTTCCCGGTGTTCGCCATCGGCTTCGTCACCGCGTTCATTTTCGCAATGATTGCGGTCCGGGGCTTGCTCAAGTTCATCGCCAGCCACAGCTACGCGGTGTTCGCCTGGTACCGTATTGCATTTGGCCTGGTCATTCTCGCCACCTGGCAGTTTGGCTGGGTTGACTGGACAGCGGTCAAGCCATGAATGACACCCGCGCACGCAACAATCCCGGGCGCCAGTCCGGGGGCGGAATCCAGAACCCACGGCTGAAACTGCTGGTGTTCGCGATGGTGTGTGCGCTGCCGTTGTTCGGCTCGATGTCGTTCTGGCTGCGAGGGGTTTCGCTGATTCCCCTGGCGGCCTATGGCATCGTCAGTGTGCTGGCGTTCTTCCTTTATTGGAGCGACAAGCGCAAGGCCCGGACCGATAGCTGGCGCACGCCGGAAAACGTGTTGCATGCGGTGGAACTCGCCGGCGGCTGGCCGGGCGCGTTGCTGGCCCAGCAGGTGTTTCGGCACAAGACCCGCAAAGTGTCGTTTCAGTTGCTGTTCTGGGTGATCGTGCTGCTGCATCAAGTGTTCTGGATCGATCAACTGTTCCTGGGCGCCAATCTGGCGCTGCTTTAAAGCAGCAGCCCGACCTGCGTGCGTTTGGGCAGTTTGCTCACCACCAGTTGATGGGAGCGTTGCAGCAGCCCTTGCAGTTCTTCGCTGCCCAGCGGGTAGGGCGTTTGCATGATGATCCACTGGGCCCGGGCCAGATACGGCGCCGGATGAATGCCCGGACGGTCGCAATGCCCCAGAAACAAGTCCTTGTCGACCTTGAACGCCAAAGAGTCGCCCCGCAGGTTCTGCAGGGCGAACATCTTGTTCCCGGCAATCGAAAACACCCGCACGCCACCCCACTTGTAATCTTCCCGCGCACCCGGCAGCGCGAGACAGAATTGCGCGACATCCTCTTCGCTCATACGCCCAGCCTTCATATCAGTCGGTCCCCACAGGCATTGAATGATTCGATCAAATGGTCGAGCCAGGCGCGAACGGCCGGCATCACTCCGCGCCGATGAGGGTAGACCGCTTGCAGCCAGCCGCCAGGCAAAGACCAGTCGGGCAGTAACTGCACCAGCGCGCCGCTTTCCAGTTCCTGCTCGCAATACATCATCGGCAGCATGGTAAAACCCTGGCCGGCGAGGGTGCAGGCCCTGCGCACGATAAAGTCATCGATGCCCAGTCGCGCTTCGAGCGCGAGTTCATGACTTTTACCCTGTTGGTCGAGCATGCGGATGTGCACCATACGGTCCGCTTCCAGAGCGCCGAGCACCGGCAAGCCCTTGAGGTCTTCGGGATGATTGATTGCTCGTCCATGAAGAAAACCCGGACTGGCCACCATCAGCATCTGTGCCTGACGCAGGCGCCGGGTCACCAGCAGCGGGTCTTCATCACCCGGTTCGCGAACTCGCAACGCGACGTCGACGCCCTCGGTCACCAGATCGACCCGGCGGTTTACCAGCATGACCTCCAGCTGGACATGAGGGTATTTCTCGAGGAATTTGCTGATCACCGTTGGCAACATTTCGTGAGCCAGCCCGACGGGTGCGGACACCCGCAAGCGTCCGCGCGGTTCGCTGGACATGCTGGCCACGGCCTCATCGGCCATCTCGGCTTCCAGCAACATGGCCTGACAGTGGCGCAAATAGCGCTCGCCCACAGCGGTTAACTTAAGCTGCCGGGTGGTGCGTTGCAGCAGGCGCGCACCCAGGCGTTCTTCCAGTTCGGCGATGCGGCGCGACAATCGTGATTTGGGAATCCCCAGCAAACGCCCGGCTGCCGCGAAACCGCCAGCTTCGACCACTTTGGCGAAGTAGTAGAGGTCATTGAGGTCTTGCATGGTTTTAACTCGATTGTTCTATCAGTGAGACGAACTATCGCATTGTTGCGGTCTAATCAGCTATTGGTTTCGTCTGTAGGATTGTCTCCATCAGATCGCCTCGTGGCGGTCCTCACCTGGAGATCCCATATGAAACTGCTGCATATCGATTCGAGCATTCTTGGTGACAACTCGGCTTCCCGTCAGCTGAGCCGCGAAGTCGTCAGCGCCTGGCAAGCTGCCGAGCCGACCGCCGTCGTGACCTACCGCGACCTGGCCAGCGATGCCATCAGCCACTTCTCCGCCACGACCCTGGTCGCCGCCGGCACCTCCGCTGAACTGCGCAACGCCGCCCAGCAGCACGAAGCCGAACTGAGCGCCTCGACACTGGCCGAATTCCTCGCCGCCGATGCCGTCGTCATCGCAGCACCTATGTACAACTTCACCATCCCGACCCAACTCAAGGCCTGGATCGACCGCGTCGCCGTTGCCGGCCAGACCTTCCGCTACACCGAAGCCGGCCCTGAAGGCCTGTGCGGTGGCAAGAAAGTCGTGATCGTGTCGACTGCCGGCGGTTTGCACGCAGGTCAGGCGAGTGGCGTTGCGCACGAAGAGTATTTGAAGTTGCTGTTCGGCTTCCTCGGCATCACCGACATTGAATTCGTCCGTGCCGAAGGCCTGGCGTACGGTGATGAAGTCCGTACCAAAGCCATGAGCGCTGCTCGCACTCAGATCAGCGAGCAACTGTTCGCCGCCGCGTAAGGCTTGCGTAAAGTTGTAAATCAGCTCGGGCAACACCCCAAAAAACTCTGTATTCTGATCCCGCAAGGTCAGATACGGAGTTTTTTGTTTCTGATCATTGCGCAATCTTTCATGTTGTGGCCCAGGTTATGCAGTCGAGGGTTTAACGTCCCCGTTCTGTAACGACCTTGGTGGCCGCAATTGCTGGTACAAGGCCGCTTCCTCGGTAATCGATGGAGAACGGGCTTCCCGGTCAAGTAACAAAGGTGGGGCATCCCATGGTGCGTCTTTGGGCAACGTTACTGATTTGCCTGCTCAGCAGCCTGAATTCAGTGCACGCCGCGCCTGCGCCACATCCTCACTGGAGCGTCGGTTTCCATGAGATGAGTTTTCTCGACCCACTGGACCTGCAACCGATGCGCGCCATCGCGTTCTATCCCTCCAGCGACCGTGAACACTCCAGTAAACTCGAGGGCTACACGGTCGAAGCGGGCGAAGACACCCGCGTCGCCATTGGCCGCTTCCCGATGCTGATGCTGTCCCACGGCAACACCGGAACCCCGCTGGCCCTGCACGACCTCGCCACATCGCTGGCCCGCAAGGGTTTTGTGGTGGTGGCGGTGATTCATCCCGGCGACAACTCGAAAGACCACAGCCGCCTCGGCACCTTGAGCAACCTGTATGGGCGGCCGATCCAGATTTCCGAAGCCATTACCGCGACCCTGGGCGACCGTATGCTCGCGCCGTTCGTCAATGCCGATCAGGTGGGGGTTATCGGTTATTCGGCCGGTGGGGAGACGGCGCTGATTCTGTCGGGGGCGACGCCAGATCTGGATCGTCTGCGTCGCTATTGCCAGGAACGTCCGGACGACCACGATGCCTGCAACACTCAGGGCGAACTGATTGTCGACCGTGATGACCTGCAACCGGTGGCGGATCCACGGGTGCACGCGCTGCTGCTGATGGCGCCGTTGAGCCTGAAATTCGGTCGCCATACCCTGGCCGACGTGCATGTACCGGTGCTGTTATATAGTGGTGACGGCGACAAACTGGTGGCCTTCGACAAAAATGCCGCCGCGCTGGCGCGCAAACTGCCGACCGCACCGGACTTCAAGCTACTGGCGGGGGCAGGGCACTTCGTGTTCATGGCACCGTGCAACGAAGAACAGATCAAGGCGATGCCGGCGCTGTGCACCGATGCCGACGGTGTCGATCGCGAGGACATCCATCGCAACATGATCTCCGAAGCAGGGCGCTTCTTCTCCCACGCACTGGGCAAACCGACCCGCGCCGGCATGCAAACCGCCGATCAATAGGACCCAAACACCACTGTAGGAGCCGGCTTGCCGGCGATGGCGCCCATGAAATCGCCATCGCCAGCAAGCCGGGCTCCTACAGGTCTTGTGGTGCACCCACAAACCCAGTCATCCCCAAATCCGTAGGAGCCGGCTTGCCGGCGATGGCGCCCTCGGAATCGCCATCGCCAGCAAGGTTTGTGTTGATCAGGCTGTAGCGCGGCGTTTCAGTAGCAGAGTCAGGGCCAGGCCGGTGATCGACAACATTGCCGCGCTGAAGAAAATCCACGAGTACCCCAGGTTCAACGCCACCGCGCCCATCAGCGGTCCGGCAATCGCCAGCGCCAGATCGAAAAACACCGCGTAAGCACTCAAACCCGCGCCGCGACTGGAGTTGGGCACCTGTTTAATGGCTTCTACCCCCAACGCCGGGTACACCAGCGACAGGCCAAACCCGGCCAGACCCGCGCCAATCAGGGCGAAACCGGTCGACGGCGCGAGCCACAGCAGCACCAGGCCCGCTGTTTCAATGCTCATGCAGACAATCGCCGAGGTGAATCCACCAAAACGACTGATGCTGGAAATGAACAGCAGTCGCGCCAGAATGAAGCAGACGCCGAACACCGTCAGGCAGTACGCGGCGCCGGTCCAGCCACGGTTGACGTAATACAGGGTAATAAAGGTGGTCAACGTGCCGTAGCCGATTGACGCCAGGCTCAAACTCGCGCCGAACGGTGCAATGCGCCCGAACACCGCCCAGAACGGCAGGCGTTCACCGCGAACCACTGGCACCGAAGGTTTATTGCGGATCAGCAGCAGCGCCAACGCAGCCAACAATGACAGCGCGATGCCCAGGCTGGCAAAACCATACGCGGCCACCATCACGACGCCCAATGGCGCACCAATCGCGATGGCGCCGTAGGACGCGATGCCGTTCCAGGAGATCGAACGCGCGGTATGTTCGGCGCCGACCTGGCCCATGCACCAACTGATGGTGCCGACGCCGATCAAGCCCTGCGCGATGCCCAGCAACAAACGGCCGGCGATCAGGATCAACAGGCTCGTCAACGGAAAGCTTTGCAGCAGCGTCGACAGCAACGTCAGCGCGCCGCTCAAGACAATCCCCGCCAACCCGTAAACAATCGATCGTTTCGTGCCGATGCTGTCCGACATGCGCCCGGCCATCGGGCGGCTGAGCAGGGTGGCGAGGTATTGCGAACCGATGGTCAGCCCTGCGACGACGGCGCTGAACCCGAGCTGTTCGTGGACATAACCTGGCAACACCGCAATCGGCAGGCCGATGCAGAGGAAGGCAATAAAGGTATAGAAAACGATGGAGACGATCTGCAGGGTGATCGCCATGGAGCTTTGCGGTGGCAGTTGCTGCGCAGACATGAGGGCTCGTTCGCGGGCGGCGGTGGGAGAGGTCCATCATGGCGCGGGTGTGGAATAAAAGAAAGCAGGCTAACTATATTCGTTGAGCCCGAGGGCCTCTTCGCGGGCAAGTCGGATCGCCGCACCGCTCGCTCCTACAGGATCGATGTCGACCACAACATTTGGGCTCGACGCAAATCCTGTAGGAGCGAGGCTTGCCCGCGAAGAGGCCCTGAGCACCGCCGAATCACTGCCCCTGAAATACAAAAAGCCCCGTCACAAGGACAGGGCTTTCAGTTGCAGCAAGGCGTGTCTTAGAACACTACGCCCTGACTACGCAGATAATCATCATAAGTACCGCTGAAGTCGATCACGCCGCTAGGGCTCAACTCGATGATGCGGGTGGCCAGCGACGATACGAACTCACGGTCGTGGCTGACGAAGATCAGCGTGCCCGGATAGTTCTCCAGCGCCAGGTTCAGCGCCTCGATGGATTCCATGTCCAAGTGGTTGGTCGGTTCGTCCATGATCAGCACGTTCGGTTTTTGCAGGATCAGCTTGCCGAACAGCATGCGACCTTGCTCACCACCGGAGATGACCTTGACCGACTTCAGAATCTCGTCGTTGGAGAACAGCATGCGGCCTAGGGTGCCGCGAACCAGTTGCTCGCCGCCCTGGGTCCACTGGCCCATCCAGTCGAACAGGTTGCAGTCGTCTTCGAAGTCGTGCGCGTGGTCCTGGGCGTAGTAGCCCAGTTCCGCGGCGTCGGTCCACTTCACGGTGCCGGCATCCGGGGTCAATTCGTTGACCAGGGTGCGCAGCAGGGTGGTTTTACCGATACCGTTCGGGCCGATGATCGCAACGCGCTCGCCAGCTTCAACCTGGAAGCTGAAGTCCTTGAACAGTGTCTTGCCGTCGAAGCCTTTGGCCATGCCCTCGACGATGACCGCTTGACGGTGCAGCTTCTTGGTTTGTTCGAAGCGGATGAACGGGCTCACACGGCTCGAAGGCTTGACCTCGGCCAGCTGGATCTTGTCTATCGCCTTGGCGCGGGAAGTGGCCTGCTTGGCTTTCGAGGCGTTGGCCGAGAAGCGGCTGACGAACGATTGCAGTTCCGAAATCTGTGCCTTCTTCTTGGCGTTGTCCGACAGCAGTTGCTCGCGGGACTGGGTCGCCACGGTCATGTACTCGTCGTAGTTGCCCGGGAACAGGCGCAGCTCGCCGTAATCCAGGTCAGCCATGTGGGTGCACACGCTGTTCAGGAAGTGACGGTCGTGAGAGATGATGATCATCAGGCTGGAGCGCTGGGTCAGCACGTTTTCCAGCCAGCGGATGGTGTTGATGTCCAGGTGGTTGGTCGGTTCGTCGAGCAACAGCACTTCAGGATCGGAGAACAGCGCCTGCGCCAGCAATACACGGAGTTTCCAGCCTGGGGAAACCTCGCTCATCGGGCCAAAGTGCTGCTCGATGCCGATACCCAGGCCCAGCAACAGTTCGCCGGCACGGGACTCGGCGGTGTAGCCGTCCATTTCGGCGAATTCGGTTTCCAGCTCGGCCACGGCCATGCCGTCTTCTTCGGTCATTTCCGGCAGCGAGTAGATGCGGTCGCGCTCGGCTTTAACCTTCCACAGTTCTTCGTGACCCATGATCACGGTGTCGATCACGGTGAATTCTTCGTAGGCGAACTGGTCCTGGCGCAATTTACCCAGACGCACGTTCGGCTCGAGCATGACCTGACCGCCGGAAGGCTCGAGGTCGCCACCGAGGATTTTCATGAAAGTCGACTTGCCGCAGCCGTTGGCGCCGATCAAGCCGTAGCGGTTGCCCGCGCCGAATTTGACCGAAACGTTTTCGAATAGCGGCTTGGCGCCGAACTGCATCGTGATGTTAGCTGTAGAGATCAAAGGTTTTTCCTGCGAAGCATTCAGAGTAGCTAGGGTTGCGGCAGTACCGATTCAGTACCCGTTTCCGGTATTCAAACCACGGGAAATACATCCCGATCAGAAGCGGAAGGTCCATCTGGCAATAAGTGGACAGCAGCAGTTGGAGCGCTTGGCCCGAGTCGAAGTGCGCTGAGACGGGGTTCATTCCCGTCATCAACCAAGGGGGGCGCGTAATGTTTGGCGGCGATTGTACTGGTCTGGCTCTTTAAACGATAGGGCGTTGAGGCCGCACCGGTGCTTTGGCGGTACAAGTGGACAGATTTTCACAGTTGAACGCTAACTATTTGTTACAACTCGTGGCTAAAATGCCATCTTTCAACCGGATGCCGACCGCCGGCATGCTCAAGGACGCGCCTCAGGGACGCTGTTTCGTATTCAGACGCTGCACAAGACCCTTGGGCCGTCGGGCCTGTCAGGGGACGCAGTTTGTTCACTTCTGACGTGTGACGATTTCCGTGAAACTCATCATTGCCGCTATTTATGTTCTATCGATTGCGTACGTCCACCTGCGCGGTCAGGTGCGCCACAAGCTGGGCCGCCAACTGAGCGATCACTCGACGTTTCTCGCGCCGATCAATTGCTTCCTGTACCTGTTCTCGAAAATTCCCAACAAACCGTATCTCGATCCGGCCGACTTCCCGGACCTGAGCCCGTTGCAGACCCATTGGGAAGAAATCCGAGCCGAAGGTCAGAACCTGCTCAAGGCGGGTGAGATCAAGCGCTCGAACCAGTACGACGACGTCGGCTTCAACTCGTTCTTCAAAACCGGCTGGAAGCGCTTCTACTTGAAGTGGTACGGCGACAGCCATCCTTCGGCAATGAAGCTTTGCCCGCGCACCACCGAACTGGTGCAGAGCATCGGTTCGATCAAGGCGGCGATGTTCGCCGAACTGCCGCCCGGTTCGAAACTGGTACGTCACCGCGACCCGTATGCCGGTTCCTACCGTTATCACCTGGGCCTGGAGACGCCGAACGACGCCGGTTGCTACATCAACGTCGATGGCGAGAACTATCACTGGCGTGACGGTGAAGCGGTGATGTTCGACGAGACCTTCATTCATTACGCCGAAAACACTACGCAGCAGAACCGCATCATTTTGTTCTGCGACATCGAGCGCCCCATGAAGTATCGCTGGGCGGCGGCGTTCAATGGCTGGTTCAGTCGTAACGTGATGTCGGCGGCCGGTGCACCGAACGAAGCGGGCGACAAGACGGGTGGCATCAATCGACTGTTCACCAGGATCTACAAGATTCGCCTGCGCGGCAAAGCGTTGAAGAAGCGCAACCGCACACTCTATTACCTGGAGAAGTGGGCGATTTTTGCCGGGTTGCTGGCGATTTTTGTCTGGATCTGATTGAGGCGTCGCGGCTGCCCATGGTCCGGCGCAAAGTTTTCAGCGGCGTACCAGCCAGTCCTGGCAGGGGATCAACTTCGTGTTACATGGTTTTGGTTAACAAATCCGAACCCTCGGCGTAGCGTGCTATCGAAGGCTGTATCACCTCGAGAGGCTGGCCATGAACCGATTAGCGTTTGGCATCATCACGATGGCATTGACTGGCGTACTGAGCCAACTGGCCCAGGCCGACACCCGGTTACCCGCATTCCCGATGCTGTTGGCCCAGAGCCCGACGGGCGCCGCCAGCAATCCTTACAACAGCCCGATTCGCCGGGCCAACCCCAATAGCATGCAAGGCACACAACCCAGTGCGCCGGTTATTCGCGGGCCCAATACCGTGCCTGTTCCTCGGCCGCCAACGCTGGACAACGGCGGCATTGGCAACCGCTATCCCCAGGATCGATCGGCGCCTGTCAGCCCACCGAAATTCATCCCCAATCCGCCCCATCGAGACGCAGGCACCAGCAACCGTTGAGCAGCAGGACGCACGTCTTGCCAGCCATTCAGACGACAAAAGGAATCGTGCATGTTGCGTAAAACCCTCCTGGCCACCGTGTTTGCCAGCGCCCTGATCAGCGCCGCCGCACCGGTCTTCGCGGCGTCCGTGCAAGCGCTGAAAAGTGAACAGGGCACCCTTGAGGTCACGCCCATCGCCAAGGGGCTGGATCACCCGTGGGCCTTGGCTTTTCTGCCGGATCGCCAAGGGATGCTGGTGACCGAACGGCCTGGTAACCTGCGCGTGGTCAGCGTC
Organism: Pseudomonas sp. BF-R-01; assembly: GCF_019946615.1. Classification (NCBI taxonomy): domain Bacteria; kingdom Pseudomonadati; phylum Pseudomonadota; class Gammaproteobacteria; order Pseudomonadales; family Pseudomonadaceae; genus Pseudomonas; species Pseudomonas sp. BF-R-01. The sequence goes on along the minus strand of NZ_JAGYFX010000031.1, from coordinate 20,021 downwards.
GACGGCAAACTTTCGGCACCGCTCAGTGGCGTACCGAAGGTCTGGGCCAAAGGGCAGGGCGGTCTGCTCGACGTGGTGCTGTCGCCGGATTTCAAACAGGACCGCACGGTCTATCTGTCCTACGCCGAAGGTGGCGGCGAGGGGAACAAGGCCGGTACGGCGGTCGGTCGCGGGCAACTGTCGCAAGACCTGACAGCAATCAAAAATTTCAAAGTGATCTTCCGTCAGGAGCCCAAACTTTCGGTCGGCAATCACTTTGGTTCGCGACTGGTGTTCGACCGTGACGGCTACCTGTTCATCACCCTCGGCGAGAACAATGACCGGCCAACCGCGCAGGACCTGGACAAGCTGCAAGGCAAGGTCGTGCGGATCTACCCGGACGGCACGGTGCCCGACGACAACCCCTTTGTCGGCCAGGCGGGTGTACGTCCGGAAATCTGGTCGTATGGCCAGCGCAATCCACAAGGCGCGGCGCTCAATCCCTGGACCGGCGTGCTCTGGGAAAACGAACACGGCCCGCGCGGCGGTGACGAGATCAACATCATCGAACGTGGCAAGAATTACGGCTGGCCGCTGGCGACCCATGGCATCAACTACTCCGGTCAACCGATTCCGGAAGCTACGGGCAAGACCGCTGTGGGCACTGTTGCACCGCGCCACGTCTGGGAAAAATCTCCCGGCCTGAGCGGCATGGCGTTTTACGACGCTGACCGCTTCAAGGCGTGGCAGCACAACGTGTTCATCGGTGCGCTGGTCAGTCAGGAGTTGATACGCCTGCAGTTCGACGGCGACCGGGTGGTTCACGAAGAGCGCTTGATGGGCGAGCTGAACAAACGCATCCGCGACGTGCGGCAGGGGCCGGACGGGTATTTGTATGTGCTCACCGATGAAGATGATGGCGTGTTGTACAAAGTTGGCCTGAAATAAACACAATTCCTGCAGCCGCTGGCGAAACTTGTGGGAGCGAGCCTGCTCGCGATAGCGGACTTATGGCCAACATCTATGTTGATTGGTAAGGCCCCATCGCGAGCAGGCTCGCTCCCACAGGTTCCGTCAACTGCTACAGGGAGCGGCGATAAAGAATCACCGCCGCCCGCAACTTGCCGCGCCCGAAACTGCACATCTTCTCGAACTCCCCATGGCTGACCGGCAAATGCTGGCAATCCATGGGCTGACGATGCTGGCTATGGTCGACATCCGGGTCGTGCAGGTACACAAATTCCTCATCGCAATCGGTGACGATCACCCAGTGCGGCGACTTGGAGCGGGTCAGCCGGTAACTGCTGATCAGCACCAGCGGCTGTCCGCCGTCGTTCAGTAACCGTGGCAGGTCCAGCGGACCACCGAGCACCTGTTCGACGTCGGTCGTTCCCAATTGAGCCATGAACTCCTCGTGCACCAGGCGCATGACGTCTTTTTTATGCTCATCGCGCACGCCATCGAGAAACAACGGCCCGGCCATGCTCACTTGCAGGCGCACACGAAACCCGCGTCGCGCCGCCGCTAATGCCAGGCCTTGAGGGCTGCACCCGCCGTGGCCAGAGGTCATGAACACGGTGGTCGCTTCGCGCCAGATCTGCAGTTCTTCGCGGCGCTCCAGCATGCGACCGGCTTGCAGTGCGCCCATGGCCATCAACAGGCACGCGGGGCCGCAGGTGAAATCGGTGGTCTGGGCGTACCAGGGCACGTTGATATTGCGCGAGTCACGGTGCTGAAGGATGCGTTTTTCCAGGCGCAGCGCATCGGCATGGTCCTGGTAATAATCATGGATCAGCGCGAAGCGCCGGTAACCGTTGCGCTCATACAGGGCGATGGCGGCGGGGTTGTCGATGCGCACTTCCAGCCGCAGGTACGCGCAGTCGTGTTCCAGGGCGCAGGCCTCGATGCGTTCCAGCAATTGCTTACCGAGCCCACTGCCGCGAGCCTGTTCGGCGATGGCAATCGAGTAGAGCCGCGCCAGCGATGTGCCCCGGTGAAACAACACCACTGCGTAGCCCAACAATTGCTCGCCACGCTGGGCCACCAGCAGTCGTCCGTGAGCGCGGGTGATCATCCATTGAAAGCTGCGGCTGGTGAGCCGGTCCGTGGTGAAACATTGCTGTTCGAGTGCCAGCAACGCGGGTAAGTCTTCAACTACCGCCAAGCGAAAGACAGGATTCATATGACCGCCGTAAAAGTTGCGTAACGAAACGGGACTTTCGAAAAAGTTCGTGCTTAATAGGAAAGGTCTTGTTCTCCAACGGATCAATCACTATGTCAGCGGTACAGGGTCATTGGCGCGAAGTATCCGAGCAAAGTTTGCCGGCAGCAACTTATTTAAATGACACGGTTAGAACTTCAAGTCAGTTGATTATCATCGTCGAACGCAAGGAAGACTGGGCGTCCTACTTTCCCAGCGAAGACATCGTCACGGCTCAGGAATACCTCGAGCAGACCCGCGACAACGAGCAGGGCAAACGGGTCCAGGTGATCAACCTGTGTCGCAGCTACAAGTACCTGGGGCACGGTTATTACTGCTCGCTGCTGGCAGAGGCGCGGGGGCACAAGGTTATTCCATCGGTGCGTACCATCAGCGAACTGACGCGCAAAGCCCTGTACGGCCTCGCGCTGGATGACCTGGATAAAACCCTGGAAAAAGCCCTCAGTCATCACCTTTACAGTGATACCGAAGGTTTTACCCTGACCCTGTATTTTGGCAAGACACATATAGAGCCGTTGCAGGATTTGGCGCGGCAGTTGTTTGAAGTGTTTCCGTGCCCGATATTGTTAGTTGAGTTTCGCCGAACTAACGGCTGGCACATCGAAGGGATAAAGTCTGGCGCCTTACACAAGTTGCGCGAAGATCAGGAAGATCAGTTCGCCCACTCACTGGACACGTTCAGTCGAAAGATCTGGCGTGTGCCACGGTCGCGACGCCTGGCGCGTTATGACCTGGCGATCCTGCACGATCCGCAGGAAGCGTTGCCGCCGTCCAACCCCAAGGCGCTGGAAAACTTCGTACGTGTCGGCAAGACCTTGGGCATTGACGTGGAGCTGATCGAGCGCAAGGACTACGCACGCATCGCCGAGTACGACGGGCTGTTGATCCGCGAGACTACAAGCGTCGACAACCACACCTACCGTTTCGCGAAAAAAGCCGAGAGCGAAGGGTTGGTGGTGATGGACGACCCGGCCTCGATCCTGCGTTGCACCAACAAGGTCTACCTGACCGATCTGCTCAACAGCCATCAATTGGGCATGCCCGCCACCGAAATCCTCTACAAGGAACGACCGGAAGATTTCGAACGGGTCGGCGAGCGCCTGGGTTTTCCGCTGGTGTTGAAGATTCCCGACGGTTGTTTCTCCCGTGGCGTGATCAAGGTCGAAAGCCAGCAAGCCTTACTCGAAGCGACCGCCGAACTGTTCGAACACTCGGTGCTGTTGCTGGCTCAGGAGTTTTTCTACACCGAGTACGACTGGCGCATTGGCGTGCTCAACCGCAAACCGATTTTTGCCTGCCAGTACTTCATGTCCAAGGGCCATTGGCAGATCTACAACCACAAGGCCAAGGGGCAGGACATCAACGGCGAGTGCCGTACCCTGGCGGTTCACGAAGCACCGCGTGCAGTGGTGGAGCTGGCGGTGAAAACCGCGAACCTCATCGGCGACGGCCTCTACGGCGTCGACCTCAAGCAGTCCGGCGACAAGGTGGTGGTCATCGAGGTCAACGACAACCCGAACATGGATGCCGGCATCGAAGACGCGTATCTGCAGGACGATTTGTACTCGTTGGTGCTGGAAGAATTCGTCCGCCGACTGGAACTCAAACGCCGCGGCCAGGCCTGGTGAGCGGCCGATGATCAAGAGCTTTCAACTGACCCACGGCGTGCTGCATGCGGTCGAACGGCTGGACGCCGAAGTGATGCTGTTCAGCAACCCCGATGCGGCCGAGCGCGACTTGCTGCACAGCCATTTCAAACTCGATGAACACGCCCTGGCGTCGGCGCTGGACCCGGACGAGGTGTCGCGCATCGAGTTTCACCCCGACAACCTGTTCCTGATCTGGAAGCGCCCGGAGAACTACTCCGGCGCCGGCAGCCTGGCCTTTGAGGTGTCGTCCTGCGGCTTGCTGTTTTCTACCCAGCGTTTGCTGGTGATCGCCACCGACGATTCGCCGCTGCATGGGCTCGGCACCCGGCAGAAACTGAACACGCCGTTGGATGTGCTGCTGGATCTGCTGTTCAACAACATCCATCACTACCTGGGTCACCTCAAGGTGATCAAGCTGGTTGCGCGGGAGTTGCAGCAGAAATTCAACGCGTCGATGCAGAACCAGCACCTGATCCAGATGTTCAACCTCAGCGAAAGCCTGATCTATTACATCAATGCGATTCACAGCAACGGCGCGGTCCTGACCCGGCTGCGCAACCACGCGGAAAAGGAGCACTTCGGCGCCGAGGCCATCGGCCTGATCGACGACCTGATCATTGAAAACAACCAGTGCTACAAACAGGCGGAAATCTATTCCACGGTGTTCTCCGGGCTGATCGACGCCCGGGGCAACCTGATGAACAACAGCATGAACAACCTGCTGCGCAAACTGACGCTGATCAACGTGGTGTTTCTGCCGCTGAACCTGATTGCGAGCATCGGCGGCATGTCCGAGTTCAGCATGATGACGGCGGGTACGCCGTGGTGGGTTTCATACCCGTTGTTCCTCACGGCAATGATGCTGGGGGCTGGAGTGATGGTGTTGGGGCTCAGGCGGTTGGCCAAATGATGTGGTGAATGTCAGGCCGCCATCGCCGGCAAGCCGGCTCCTACAGCGGCGCGCACAACTTGTAGGAGCCGGCTTGCCGGCGATGGCGGCCTCAATAACACCAAACACCTCGGATCAGACTTCTTGCGCGGCACCCACAGACCTCTTCCGCTCCTGCAACCCGCGAACCACCAGATACAACAACGGCCCAATCGATACAAAAATCGCGGTGAGCAATAGATAGGGAATGACGGACAATGCCGACTGCCCACGCTTGCGCGCATCGCTGTACATCCACACCCCGGCCAGCGTCGCCAGCAGGTAAAGATCAATCACCACCTGCGCCGTATCAGGTCGTGACATCAGGCTGATGCCAAATTCGATCAACGATTGTTCCGCCTGGAGCATCACCGCAACGGTGTAGCCAGCGAAGGCGAGCAGGGCAATCAGGGGCAGGGCGATGGACTTCATGGTTTCCTTCCTTGGACGATGAGCAGAACAGCGAGCCTACACAGGCCGGGAAAATTTGGCCATTGACTTGCCTGTCATGCCCGGCTAATTTCCAGCCATGACTTCCACCGTATTGCGCTGCCAGCCAAGCATTATTACCGCCATTCCTTATTTGGCGGGCTAGCTCACGACTGCAGCACCCAACCCGCCCTAGAGGCGGGTTTTTACTTTCTGTCTCTTGGGTTCTGATCAACGTCAGGAGACGACCATGAACAGCACACCCGCCCAGCAGAGCTTGCTTGAGCATTACGTCAAAAAGATCCTCGCCGCGCCGGTGTACGAACTGGCGGTACGCACGCCGTTGCAAGTAGCGCCGGCGCTGTCCGAAGTCCTCGGCAATCAGATCCTGTTGAAACGCGAAGACTTGCAGCCGACTTTTTCCTTCAAGATCCGTGGCGCCTACAACAAGTTGGTACAGCTCAGCGATGAGCAGAAGGCGCGCGGTGTGATCACCGCCTCGGCAGGCAACCATGCCCAGGGCGTGGCGCTGGCGGCGCGTGAATTGGGGATTGCCGCGACCATCGTCATGCCCGCCACCACACCGGAATTGAAGGTGCTTGGAGTGCGCAGCCGCGGTGCCGATGCCGTGCTGCACGGGGAGAGTTTTCCGTTTGCCCTGGCGTACGCCTTGAACCTGGCAGAACAAACCGGCCGCCCCTTCGTTTCGCCCTTCGACGACCCGGACGTGATCGCGGGGCAGGGCACCGTCGCCATGGAAATCCTCCGTCAGCACCAAGGAGCGCTCGACGCGATCTTCGTGCCGGTGGGCGGTGGCGGCCTGATCGCGGGCATCGCCGCGTACGTCAAATACCTGCGACCTGAAATCCGCATCATTGGCGTCGAGTCGGAACATTCCGCGTGTCTGCGCGCCGCCTTACAGGCAGATGAGCGTGTTGTCCTGCCCAACGTCGGTACGTTCGCCGATGGCGTCGCCGTCGCTCAGATCGGCGCTTATGGTTTCGAGGTTTGCCGGTTTTGCGTGGATGAGGTGCTGACCGTCAGCAATGACGAACTCTGCGCGGCGATCAAGAACATCTACGACGATACCCGCTCGATCACCGAACCTTCCGGTGCGTTGGCCGTGGCGGGCATCAAAAAGTACGTGGCGCAGACTGGCGTGCGTGGTCAGACGCTGGTGGCCATCGACTCCGGCGCCAACATCAACTTCGACAGCTTGCGCCACGTCGCAGAGCGCGCCGCATTGAGCGACGCCCCAGCGTAAGCGTAAGCGTGAGCGGGCGCTGGGCGCTAATCGATCACCCGTTCCCCCTGTGGGAGCGAGCCTGCTCGCGATGACGGTTGTACATTCAACACATCTGGTGGCTGAAAGTCCGCTATCGCGAGCAAGCTTGCTCCTACAGGTTTTGCATTTGGGCGGGGATTATTCCTGAACAGCTTTTTCAACCGTGCTCGACGCCGACCAGATCCGGTAGCGGACTTCCACGTCCTTGGGCACGTAAAGCACGACGGGCAGTTTGCTGTTGTAACGCAACATAAAACCGTCGCCTACGAATGGCACAAAGTCCTTTTTTCTCGTGCCATCGGGGCAGGCCATCAACGTACTCATGGGATCGATGGTTCTTTCCAGCTGGTAGAACGGGTAGCCCCAACCCTCGAGGTTTTTCTGCTCGAGCATGCCTCCCAGACCTTGGTGATTACAGTCAACAGTCAAGGTCTTGCCGGCGAGAATCTCGACCTGGTAGCGGTCTTCCTGGCTCTGTGGGGCGAGGTGAATCACCTGGCGGGTGAAACCTCTTTCGGCTTTGGGAAACGGTGCAACGTCTTCGAGTTTCGCCGCGTGAACAACGGTCGATAGTCCGGCAACAATCAGCCCGACGGTAGTGAAACGGGTCAATGAACCCATGATGCCTCCTTGCGTGTGAGTAGGGTCAGCAGATACTGACTGAACTGGCCGCAGTTTTACCGCCATGGGCGGCCAATGCAAACCCGGACTCATCAGGTTGCAATTTGCAGGGGCGAGAACCTGCGTTCATGCAGACTGCATGAGTCCATTTACTTGAAGACACATTAAACCTTTGAATTACCGATGAGCTGCACGGCGAAATCCGGGGCATGTTTTATGCTTCATCTGGTCCTGAAGCTGGCCGCGAATGAGTTGAGTCGGCATTGATAGCTGATTGGCAATCTCACATAAGGAGAGGGTCGCCATGTTTCTTTCTGCCTTGGAACTTCGCAACATCATCGAAAGCAGTTTTCTGCCGAAACGTTGTCAATGCACGCTGACGCCCGACCTGTCGATGAGCATCAAGGTGTATGCCGACGGTCAAACCGATCAAGTAGATCTATTGGTCACTGGCATAGACGCCAGCACACTCAATGGCTGCCGGGAAATCAATGACCTGATTGCCGGGCTGCGCACCGAAATCCAGCATCGGGCAGAACTCCAGACGCTGCACCCCGACCGGCAAGCGCTATAAGCCAATCCTGTAGGAGCAAGCTTGCTCGCGATGGACGTAAACGATAACGCGTGTTTTCTGAATAAACGCGTTATCCGAACGTTTTTCGCGAGCAAGCTCGCTCCTACAGAAAAGCATGAGTGTCGCGTTATCAATTCTGATAACTGCACGCATCCGACCATTTGCGATACGAGATCTCTGCGGGTTTTCCCGACGTATCGATGTACTTCATCTCAGCCGTAATGACTTTGCAGTCCAGCGTCGTAGGTTCGGTCAGCGCAACCACCTTGGCCACGTGCAGCGGCATCCCGTATTCGTAGGGCACGGCTTGAGAGGAAGTGGTGTCGTCGGCCTGGGCAAGCCCGGCAAACCCGGTGCAGGCGAGGGCAGCGGTAACCAGCAAAATGCGCGTATTCATGAGCAATCTCCGGTGCGGACGGAACGAGAGTTCGACGTAGTGAACGTCGAACCTGCCGCACTGGGCGTCAGAGGAACCTGAGGGCGTGCGGTCCAGTAAAGTTTTGGACCGCAGGGTTAAGCAATGGTTAACCCGGCTGAATGCCGTCTGTCGTGAGGGGCGTTTCTGTCAGGCGTTTCTGTCAGGCGTTTCGTTGGGGTGAAAATCTTCGGTAGCTTCGGCTTCGTCCTACAAGGATGGATGCTTTGTCGACTTTCGGCTGATGGGGCATAGCGATTACTGTTTGGGCTCGCTGCAAAATCAGCGAACAGGTTTGGTCACCTGATAACACTTGTGCATAGATGTGCGATCATTCGCGCCGCGGACTTCTGCGTCTTGTAGTGCGTTGCAATGGTGGCTGTGTGCAGGACGCCTTCGGGCGAGCCGTTTGAGTGTTACCGGTTGACCAAGCCTGTACACAGCCGCCTCCATCGTTTGGTCACGGTGCTGGCGATTACTAATTAATACTCGAGTAATTACTATGCATACGTTAAATCCATTCCCCGAACGTCACCGTTCAATCAAAAGCAGCGTCACCGAAACATCTCCTCTGGTCATCGACACCGAAGCCAACCCCCAAGACATCCTCGAAGCCGCCCTCCAGCGCATCCGCGCCTCCAGCGAGCTGCTTGAGACACTCCACCTCCAATGTTTCAAGGACGGCGACGTCCAGGACATCCCCCACATCACGCATGCCCTTTACCTGCTGACGCAGGACGGTTGCGATTTACTCAAGGTTGCGCAGCAACGGATGCTGGGCTGGAAGGCACCAGCCTGACGTTTGATCTGTACTGACAAATCCAGCGCCCGTAGACGCTGGATTTTTTATGGGGGCGACGCAACTTGAATGACTTGTTGCGGCTTTCAAGTTGTCAGTGAACCGTCTTCGCCTGCACCACATTCCCCGCACGATCCTGATCGGCAGGCGTCGGCACCACCGGCGGCAACTGAGCAATCCCGGTGCCCGCACCCGGCGCACCGCCCGAGTTGGCCTTCACCTCAGCCCCACTAATCGTCACACCCCCCGCATCGACCTTGACGAAACTCCCGCCAGCCTTCGCCGTCAGTTCCATCCCGCCTTCAACCACGACCTTGTTCCCCGCGTGGTAGTGAATCTCTTCACCCGCCTCAACAAACTGCGCCGTCCCGACCTTCACGTGCTGGGTTACACCCACCGTAAGGTGATCATCCGCCCGCGCTTCAGTCTTGCGGTCCAGATGCGTAATCCGGTGCTCTTCCACCTTGAACTCGCTGAACACCTTCGCCTCAACCGTGTCATGCCGCTCGTTGCCGATGCGGATTTTCTGGTCGTGTTCGATGTTTTCGTCCCAGTCGCGCTGGGCATGCAGGTAGATCTGTTCCGCGCCTTTTTTGTCTTCGATGCGAAATTCGTTGTAGCCCTTGCCGCCCGGTGAGCTGAGGGTCTTGAAGGTGCTGCGGGTTTTGTTGGCCGGCAGGTCGTAGGGGACGACGTTTTCCTTGTGGTACAGGCAGCCGGTGACCAGCGGTTGGTCGGGGTCGCCTTCAAGGAAGGTGACGAGCACTTCCATGCCGACACGCGGGATGGCGATGCCGCCGTAGGCGCTGCCGGCCCAGCCGGTGGCGACGCGCAGCCAGCAACTGGTGTTGTCGTTGGCCTGGCCGTCGCGGTCCCAGTGGAATTGCACTTTGACGCGGCCGTACTCGTCGCAGTGGATTTCCGAGCCGGGCGGGCCGGTGACGATGGCGGTCTGGCTGCCGAGGACTTGCGGTTTCGGGTGTTCGAGGGCAGGGCGGTAGTGCGCGTCCCACGGCGTGGCGAGGAAGCGGTTGCGGTAGCCCTGGTGGAAATCGTCTTTGTTGTGGGTGACGTCGCTGGTGACGTTTGCGCCGAGCACTTGCGGTTGTTTGCCTTCGTGGACCACTTCCAGCAGTAGCCAGAGGTCGTTCCATTCGGCGCGCGGGTGTTCGCTCAGGGCCATGAAGTGACCGCTGACCAGCGTTGGCTGGTCGCCTTTGCCTTCCGCGAGTTTGTAGTCGCTGCGGTGGCGTTCGAGGGCGCGGGTTGCCAGTTGCTTGCCACGGGCACGGTCGGTGAAACGGCCGGGGTAGTCGTAGTCTTCCAGGTCCGGAGCGAACGCACTGGAAGCGGCGCCTTCAGGCAGGATGCGCGGTTTTTCGAAGTCGTAATCGCGACGGCTGACGCGGCTGGTGCGGGTTTCCAGGCGCAGGTTGAAGCGCTTGATCACCGGTTTCTCGGCGGCCATGCCCGAGTCTTGCTGATAGGCCACGGGCGCCAGTTTGCGGAACACCGTCTGGTCGTCGCCGAACACCAGTTTGTGGCCGCTGCTGCTGTGCTGGAAGTGGAAGTGAATGCCTTCTTCTTCGCACAGGCGCTGGATGAAATGCAGGTCGGATTCGTCGTACTGCACGCAGTAGACGCGCTCCGGATAGATCGCGCCGAGCTGGAAGTCATAGGCATCGGCCAGAATGCCACGGGCCTCAAGGACCTGGGCGATGATCTTCGGCACCGTCAAATGCTGGAAAATCTGCTGGTCATGGTTGTGGCGCAGGTAGGCCAGTTGCGGCACCAGGCTGATGCTGTAGCGGGTCAGGCTTTTGCCGGAGTCGCCTTGCTCGATGCGATAGACCAGGCCGTGAATGATGCCTTCGCCGGTGGCGCCGAAGGTCAGGCAGCCGGGCTTGTGCAGCAATTCTTCGAGTTTCAGGTCGGGGCGCGCGCTGACCAGTTCGATGTCAAAACAGAAGGGCTGATTGAGGGCTTCGCGACCGACGAAACTGAGTACCTGAAGGTCAGCGGAAACGCCTTCCAGCGTGAGGGAAATATGGATTGCGTTTGCGTCCAGCATGCCTTGAATTCCGTCCTTTGGATAAGCAGGAGCGGATGGTGCAGGATTAAACCGCCTCGTTCAAGGCGCAAATGCCGTAGATGAGGGCGTGCCCCTGCATCGGGAAAACCCCTAATGGCACGGTTTCGACCAATAAACACGGGGGCTCTTCGCCTGCGGGCTCATCGATCAATTGCCCCCCGCTGGTCAGCGCCGTGCCAGAACAGGGAGTCATTTTCCGACTAAAGTCGTCTGTAGCCGGTAAAAGCCTTCTGCCATCATTGCCGCTCACCCCCGTGTGTCACCTTCATCCTGGCCAGTTCCTGGTCCGGGGCGAAGCTATTTTCTGGCTTATTGCGTCTTGCGCAAACGCTGCACTGTTGGAGCTTTTTCATGCGTCCCCCTTTTCAACTCATCACCGCGCGCCAGTCACTCGGCTTCGGCGCTTTAGTCCTGTGCGCCGGTTTTATCGTCCAGGCTCAGGCGAGCGGTTTTCTCGATGACACCACGGCGAAGATCGAATCGCGCACGGTGTATTTCAACCGTGATTTTCGTGATGGTCATACGTCCACCGAACAGGGCGCGTCCAAGCGCGAAGAGTCGGCGCAGGGCTTCATTCTTAACCTGCAATCGGGGTACACCGAAGGCACCGTCGGCTTCGGTATCGATGCGCTGGGCATGCTCGGGTTTAAACTCGATTCCAGCGCCGACAGCAGCAACAGCGGCTTGCTGCCATCGTCGGGTGAAAACCCGCGTGGCTCGAAAGACCAGTACGCCAAACTCGGCCTGACCGCCAAAGTGCGCGTCTCCGACAGCGTATTGAAGTACGGCGCGCTGCTGCCGGACGTGCCGCTGCTCAAGTACAACGACGGGCGTTTGCTGCCGACGATGTTCAACGGCGCGCAGCTCACTTCTAAAGAGATCAAGGACCTGACGTTCATGGCCGCGCGCCTGGACCAGTACACCGCCCGGGACTCGACCGACGCCCAGGACATCCGCGTGCACTGCAAGAACAAGCGCTACGCCTGCAACGTCACCGCCGATCACTTCGACATGTATGGCTTCGACTACAAGATCAATGAGCGCCTGACTGCGCAGTATCACTACGCCGAGCTGGAAGACATCTATCGCCAGCACTTCGTGGGTTTGCTGGCCAGTCAGCCGCTGGGTGAGGGCGTGCTCAAGGCTGATCTGCGCGTGCTCAAGAGTGCCGACAGCGGCGCCGAGCGTGCCGGCTCCATCGACAACCGCGCACTGAGCGGCATGCTCGCGTACGCCATCAGCGGCCACACCTTCAGCGCCGGTTGGCAGCGCATGAACGGCGACAACTCGATGCCGTACCTGGATGGCACCAATCCGTACCTGGTGAACTACGTGCAGGTCAATGACTTCGCCGCCGCGCAGGAGCGTTCGTGGCAACTGCGTTATGACTATGACTTCAAGTCGATCGGCATCAACGGCCTGAGTTTCCTGACCCGTTATGTGAACGGCGACCACATCAAGGTGCTTGGCAGCGATCAGGAAGGCAAGGAGTGGGAGCGCGACAGCGAGCTCAAGTACGTGGTGCAAAGCGGGACGTTCAAGGATGTCAGCCTGCGGCTGCGTAACGCGACATACCGGACCAACTACGAGAAGTTTGCGCGGGATGTGGATGAGACGCGGTTGATCATCAGCTACAACTTTTCGGTGTTGTGACAGGGAGGCCGCCTTCGCGGGCAAGTCGGGTCGCCGCATCGCTCGCTCCTACAGGTTCTATGGCGCGACGCCTACCTTGTAGGAGCGAGGCTTGCCCGCGAAGAGGCCCTCACATTCAGCCAAGATCCAACTGCTGCCGATACGGCAAATCCGGCCCGGTCTTGCTGCACGTCAACGCCGCTGCCCGCACCGCAAACTTCAACATCCCGTCGATCTGCTCGCGCGCCAGCGATTGAACGCCCTCGACCGAATCCAGCTGCTGCTCGGTCAGCCAGGTAATCAACGCCGCCTGGAACGTATCGCCAGCCCCAACGGTGTCGGCAATCTTCACCGGACAGGCCGGCACCGACCACGAACCGTGATTGCGGCAAAACACTGTCGCCCCTTCGCCGCCACGGGTCAGGAACACCACCTGACAGCGATGCTGCAACCAGCCTTCAATCACTTGCTGCGGATCCTGCCCGGGATACAACAGGCTCAGGTCCTCATCGCTGACTTTGATCAGGTCGGCCAGCTCAACCAGCGTCGCAACCCGCGAACGCCAAAGCTCGATGTTCGGTTCAGGATTGAGCCGCACGTTCGGATCAAGGCTGATCAGACGCTTGCCACTTTCCCGCTGCACCAGGGCCAGCAGCGTGTCGGCAATCGGCTGCACCACCAGCGAGAACGAGCCAATGTGCAAGCCGCGCACCTCTGGCCCCAGTTCCGGCAAATGCTCCGGTTTCAACTGCCGATCCGCGCAACCTTCGCCCCGAAAGCTGTACTGCGGTGAACCATTGGCACCGACCGCGACCATTGCCAGGGTGGTCGGTGCGGCGAAATCCACCAGGTAATCCGGGCGTACGCCTTCATCCTGCAGCACTTGTTGCAAGCGCCGGCCCAGGTAGTCGGTCGACAACCCGGCAAACAGCGCCGAGTCCACACCCAAGCGGCGCAACCCGACCGCCACGTTGAAGGGTGAGCCGCCGGCAATCGCCTTGAAATTCACTTTTGAAGCCAGGCCGCTGGCGTCGTCTTCACTGAAGAAATCGAACAGCGCTTCGCCACACACCAGATACATAGTTGTTCACTCTTTAAAGGGTTGCGACATGCTGTTGATAGCGTTCATAGGCCTGCTGACAGGCCGTTACATTTTCTGCAATCGGCAGGGTTTCGCTGGCCGGATCGAGCTTCACGCAGCGCTCGCACAAGTCCGCGAGGCTGTCTTCGTGGCCGTTTGCCCAGGATTTGCACCATGCCGCCTGAATTGCCGCGCCGAGGGCGGCGGCTTCGCTTTGTTCGGTGCAGATCACCTTGGTGTTCATGATGTCGGCGACAATCTGGCGCCACACCGGGCTTTTCGAGCCGCCGCCGATCAGGCAGATGGTGCGGCTTTGTAAGCCATTGTGGCGCAGCAGGTCCAGCCCATAACGCAAACCGAAGGTCGTGCCTTCGACCACGGCGCGGCACAAATTGGCTTGCGTCAGGTTGGTCATGGTCAAGCCCAGCAAGCTGCCGGTGGCGTGGGGCAGGGCGGGGACGCGCTCGCCGTTGAGAAACGGCAGCATGCTCACACCTTCGGCGCCGATTGGTGCTTGCGCGACGAGGGCGTTGAACTGCTCGATATCCAGCTCGAACAGGTCGCGAATCACCCCGGTGGCATTGGTCAGGTTCATGGTGCAGATCAGCGGCAACCAGCCACCGCTGGAGGAACAGAACGTCGCGACCGACGCGTCAGCGCTGACGGTCGGTTGATCGGCATAGGCGTACACCGTGCCCGAGGAACCGAGGCTCATGGTGATCGCGCCGGGCCGGATGTTGCCGGTGCCGATAGCGCCCATCATGTTGTCGCCACCGCCGCTGGACACCAGCGCCTTGGGGTTGATGCCCAGGTGCTCGGCGATGCCCGGCAGGATCGTGCCCACCGCTTGATGGGCGTCGATCAGCTCCGGCAGCGCCGCTTGCAAGCGACCGCTGGGATCAATGTCGCGCAGCAGCTGCAAGTCCCACTGGCGGGTGCGCACGTTGAAATAACCGGTGCCCGAGGCATCGCCGTACTCGCTGCAACTGCGGCCGGTCAGCCAGTAGTTGAGGTAGTCGTGGGGCAGCAGGATGCGCGCGATCCGGGAAAAAACCTCCGGGTGCTGTTCTTTGGTCCAGAGCAGTTTTGAAACGGTGTAGCCCGGTGCGATGACCACGCCGAGGCGTTCGAGCGAGCCTTTTTCACCGCCAATGTGCGCCAGTAGACGGTCGTTCTCCGGAGTGGATTCGGTGTCACACCAGAGCTTGGCGGGGCGCAGTACCTGGCCTTGATCGTCGAGCAGGACCAGGCCGTGTTGCTGACCGGAAACGCCGATGCCGAGGATGTCCTGGCCGTCGACGTTTGCCGCGATCAGCGCACGACGCGTGGCTGAAGTGAATGCTTCCAGCCATTGCGATGTGTCCTGCTCGCGACGGCCATTGGCGCCGCTGATCAACGTGTGTGCGGCGGCGCCTTGGCCGAGGACCTGACCGCTTGCGGCATCGAGGATGATGGCTTTGGTGCCTTGGGTGCCGCAGTCGATGCCGAGGAATAGTTGTTGGTTTGGCATGGTAAATCCTTGGTGTGTCAGGTCGATCTCGGTGAAGCCATTCGCGGGCAAGCCTCGCTCCTACAGGGGGAATTTAGTGGACGCGGATTTTGTGTATGACACCGATCCAATGTGGGAGCGAGCCTGCTCGCGATGACGGCGGTGATGTCACCGCCGCTTTTACGCCAACACCCGCTCCAACGTCCGCGAAACCCCAACTTCGCGCAAACTGTTGCAACACCACTCAAACGCCGCGACAAACTCCGGCGAATGCGCAATCGCCGTACCAAAAATCTCCTCCACCCCCAGAAGTCGCTGGGTCATCAACGCATCATCGGCCACCTGCGCCTGACAAAACGCCGCCCGAGGATCCGGAATGGCGTAGGTATCACCATTCTCGTCCACACCCTTCAAATACAACGCCCATGCCGCCACCACCAGTGCCGCACGCTTGGTCTCCCGGCCATCGGCAATCAAGCGGTTGATGGTCGGAATGGTGAACTTGGGAAACTTCGACGAACCGTCCGAGCACACACGCTCCAGCTGATCGGCAATCGCCTGATTGGAAAAGCGTTCCACCAGGGTGTTCTTGTAATCAGTCAGATCAATCCCCGGCACGGGCGACAGTTGCGGCGTCACGTCCAGGTCCATGTAGGCGCGCATGTAACGCACGAACAGCGGATCGTTCATGGTCTCGTGAACGAAGCGGTAACCCTTCAAAAACCCCAGGTATGTCAGCGCCAGGTGACTGCCGTTGAGCAGTTTGATTTTCATCTCTTCGTACGGCGTGACGTCGTCGGTGAACTGTACGCCGACCTTTTCCCAGGCCGGGCGACCGTTGACGAACTTGTCCTCCAGTACCCACTGCACAAACGGTTCGCAGACCACCGGCCAGGCATCGTCGACCGCGTGTTTGTCGGCCAGTTGCAGGCGATGTTCGGTGCTGGTCATCGGCGTGATGCGGTCGACCATCGCATTCGGGAAGCTGACGTTTTCGGCGATCCAGTCGTGCAGGTCTGCATCGCGCAGCGCGGCGAAGGCCAGCAGCGCTTTGCGGGTGACCGCGCCGTTGTGCGGCAGGTTATCGCAGGACATCAAGGTGAACGCCGGCGTGCCCGCAGCGCGGCGTTTGGCCAGCGCGGCGCATAGAAAACCGAACACGGTTTTCGGCGAGTCCGGGTGCGCGAGGTCGTGCTGGATCTGCGGCAGGTGCGACATGAATTCGCCGTTGCTGTCGTCGATGCAGTAACCGCCCTCGGTGATGGTCAGCGAGACGATGCGGATCTCGGGACTCGACAGTTTGTCGATCAACGCTTGCGCGCCGTCCTCGGCCAGCAGCATGTCGCGGATCGCGCCGATGACCCGGACTTCGGTGTCATCGGTGTCGCCGAGTTCGAACAGGGTGAACAGGTAATCCTGCTCCTTCAGGTCGTCCCGCGCGCGGCGGTCTTCGGCGCGCAGGCCGACGCCGCAAATCGCCCAGTCTAGGCCTTCGCCAGTGTTCATCAAGGCGTCGGTGTAATACGCCTGATGGGCGCGGTGGAAGCCGCCGACGCCAATGTGCGCGATGCCTTGGCGGGCGTCGCTCAGGGCGTAGGCGGGCAGGACCACTTCGGGGGCGAGGCGGTGCAGGTTCTGTTTATTCAGTTTCATCACAGGCTCTCTGAAATCAGGCCGCTGCGCGCAACGGGCGGGTCAGCGCCACGCCGTCGGCATCGAATAAATGGCAGTGTTCGGCGTCCAGGTGCAGGCTCAGCGCCTCGCCATAACGGCTGGCCAGATCGCCGCGAACCCGCATGGTCAGCGCTTCACCGGAGGAGGTCCGGACGTGACAGAAGGTGTCGCTGCCCAGTCGTTCGCTGACGTCGGCGGTGACCTGCAAGGTGCAGTCGCCGGTTTTTGCCAGTTCCAGATGTTCCGGGCGAATGCCCAGCGTCACCGCGCCACCGACGCTCAGGCTGGCGCCGCTCAGCGGCAACGTGATGCGGGTACCGGCATCGAGCGCCACTTCGCAGCTTTGGCTGTCGACACGGGTGACTTTGCCTTTGAGGAAGCCCATCTTCGGTGTGCCGAGAAAGCCTGCGACAAACAGGTTGGCGGGCTGGTGATACAGGTCCAGCGGTGAGCCGACCTGTTCGATCTTGCCGCCATTGAGCACGACGACTTTGTCGGCCATGGTCATGGCTTCCACCTGGTCGTGGGTCACGTAGATCATCGTGGCTTGCAGTTCCTTGTGCAGGCGCAACAGTTCCAGGCGCATCTGTACGCGCAGCGCCGCGTCGAGGTTGGACAGCGGTTCGTCGAACAGGAAGATTTTCGGGTTGCGCACGATGGCACGGCCGATGGCCACGCGTTGACGCTGGCCGCCCGACAGTTGCTTCGGTTTGCGTTCCAGCATCGGCCCGAGCTCAAGGATGCGCGCCGCTTCGCCGACTTTCTTCTCGACTTCGGCTTTCGGTACGCCGGCCAGATCGAGGGCAAACGACATGTTTTTGCGCACGCTCATGTGCGGGTACAGGGCGTAGGTCTGGAACACCATTGCCAGGTCACGCTTGGCCGGGCTGACTTCGGTAATGTCGCGGCCGTCGAGTTCGATGCTGCCGCCGCTGACTTCTTCCAGGCCTGCGATCAGGCGCAGCAGGGTGGACTTGCCGCAGCCGGACGGGCCGACGAAGACCACGAATTCCTTGTCGTTCACTTCCAGGTCGATGCCTTTGATGATGGAAAAGCCTTCGAAGCCTTTTTGCAGATTCTTGATTTTCAGGTTGGCCATGGTGATGGGCCTCCGCTTGTTTTTATTCAGTTGAACCGAACGGGCTTTTTTGTAGGAGCCGGCTTGCCGGCGATGAGGCCCTGAAATTTTGCATCGCTCTTGAGGCCGTCATCGCCAGCAAGCTGGCTCCTACAGGGGATCGTGTCAGGCCGGAAATTCGTATCAGGCGTCGTTTCATTTCACCGCGCCAAACGACAGGCCGCGGACCAGTTGTTTCTGGCTGATCCAGCCGAAGATCAGGATCGGCGCGCAGGCCAGGGTCGACACCGCCGACAACTTGGCCCAGAACAACCCTTCGGGGCTTGAGTACGAAGCGATCAGCGCGGTCAGTGGCGCGGCTTTCGACGAGGTCAGGTTCAGCGACCAGAAGGCTTCGTTCCAGCACAGGATCAGCGACAGCAGCACTGTGGAAGCCAGGCCACCCTTGGCGATCGGCAACAACACGCGGACCATTTCCTGCCACAGCGTGGCGCCGTCCAGGCGCGCGGCTTCGAGGATGTCTTTGGGGATGTCCTTGAAGTAGGTGTAAATCATCCAGACCACGATGGGCAGGTTGATCAGCGTGTAGATCACGATCAGCGCGATGCGCGTGTCGAGCAGGCCAAAGCTCTTGGCCAGCAGGTAGATCGGCATCAGCACGCCCACCGGCGGCAGCATCTTGGTCGAGAGCATCCACAGCAGCGTGCCTTTGGTGCGCTGGGTTTCGTAGAACGCCATCGAGTAGGCCGCCGGCACCGCGATCAGCAGGCACAACGCCGTGGCGCTGAAGGAAATCACCACCGAGTTCCAGGCAAAACTGAAGTAATCGCTGCGCTCGTTGATGTGCAGGTAGTTCTCCAGCGTCGGTGTGAAGATGAATTGCGGCGGCGTGGCGAACGCGTCGATTTCGGTTTTGAAACTGGTCAGCACCATCCAGAAAATCGGGAAGAAGATCAGGATCGCGATGGCCCAGGCCAGCGTGCCGAGCAGCACACTTTGCAGACGACGGGATTGTTGAAGGGTCATGGCGCGGGCCTCAGGCTTTGTCTGTCAGGTTTTTGCCGATCATGCGCACCAGCACGATGGCCGCGATGTTGGCGATCACCACCGCAATCAAACCGCCGGCGGACGCCATGCCGACGTCGAACTGCACCAGCGCCTGGTTGTAGATCAGGTAGGCGAGGTTGGTCGAGGCGTAGCCGGGGCCGCCGTTGGTGGTGGTGAAGATTTCGGCGAACACCGAGAGCAGGAAGATCGTTTCGATCATCACCACGACGGCAATCGGTCGTGCCAGGTGCGGCAGGGTCAAGTGCCAGAAGATCGCAATCGGCCCGGCACCGTCGAGGCGCGCGGCTTCTTTCTGTTCCTGGTCGAGGGACTGCATGGCGGTCATCAGGATCAGGATCGCGAAGGGCAGCCATTGCCAGGACACAATGATGATGATCGACAGCAGCGGGTAGTGCGCCAGCCAGTCCACCGGTTGCGCGCCGAACAGTTTCCAGACGTAGGCGAGAATCCCCGACACCGGGTGGAAAATCAGATTCTTCCAGATCAGCGCACCGACGGTGGGCATGATGAAAAACGGCGAGATCAGCATCACCCGCACGACGCTGCGACCGAGAAAATCACTGGCCTCCAGCAACGCACTGATCAACACCCCGAGCACCACACTGATCAGCAATACGCTGCCCACCAGCAACAAGGTGTTGGTGGCACCGGGCATGAACCCGGAGTCGGTCAGGAAGTAGGTGAAGTTCTCAAGCCCCACGAACTCGTTCTCGCCCGGGTTGAGCAGGTTGTAGCGGATCATCGAGAAGTAAACAGTCATGCCCAGCGGCACGATCATCCACAGCAGCAGCAAGGCCACCGAGGGGCTGACCAGAAACCAGCCGGGGTTGGCCAACCGGCTTTTACGCACCGGCTGGGGAATGTCCATGTGAGCTTTGGCAGTTGAAATATTCATGGCGTTAAACCGTTAAGAACAGACAAATGAAGATCAACTGTAGGAGCGAGGCTTGCCCGCGAAAGCGATGGTTCTGGCGAAAGATATTTGTCGGATGTACCGACGCTTTCGC